>JANYHY010000048.1 GCA_025362165.1 Myxococcales bacterium
CGTAATCGACGCCATCTTGCGCGTCTACCGTCGGAAGCGAGCCCGCAGGGCGAACGTTGATGCTGTCTTCATGTCGCGCAAGATGGCGTCGATTACGCTCGTTCGGCGATGGGGAAGCTCGAAGCCGGGACCCAAGTCACACCGTCTCTGCGGCTCGTGCGGCCGCTCGGTGAAGGCGGCATGGGGAGCGTGTGGATCGCGGATCACACGGGGCTTCGCACACAAGTCGTCGTCAAGTTCATGTCGGACGAGCTCGTGTCGAGCGCTGATGCGCTGTCGCGGTTCTCGCGTGAGGCTGCCGCTGCGGCGCTCGTGAAGAGTCCGCATGTCGTGCAGATGATCGACCACGGTGTGTTGCCAGATGGCGTCCCCTTCATCGCGATGGAACTGATGGAGGGCGAAGATCTCGGGCACCGCATCGCGCGCGAAAAAGCGCTCCCGCCGCGTCAGCTCGCCACGCTCGTCTCGCATGTCTCGAAGGCGCTCGCCCGCGCGCACGAGCGAGGCGTCGTGCATCGAGACATCAAGCCCGACAACATCTTCCTCTCGGACGGCGGCGGAGGTGAGGCCTTCGGTAAGGTGCTCGATTTCGGAATCGCGAAGCTTGGCGATCACACGCAGCTCTCGAAGACCAAGACAGGCGCCGCGATCGGTACACCTTACTACATGAGTCCAGAGCAGATGACGGGGTTGAAGGACATCGACTACCGCACGGACCTTTGGTCGCTCGGGGTGGTCGCCTTCGAAGCGCTCACTGGGAAGCGGCCCTTCGAAGGTGAGACAGTCGGGGCGCTCGCGCTCGCCATTTGCAGCTCCCCGTTGCCTATCCCATCAACCACCTCTCCAACATTGCCAGTCTCGGTAGACGCGTGGTTCGCGCGAGCATGTGCGCGTGAGGTCGGCGCGCGCTTCGCGAACGCAAAGGAACTCGCGGACGCTTTCGAGGCAGCAGTAGGTGGAAGCGAGCCACTACCGTTCGAGCACAAAGCCGCAGAAGATCTCGCGCATGCTCCGACGGCAGTCCCAGTCGTCAGCGCGAAGAGCCCTTCGACCACCACGAACGGTCCCGTGAGCGACGCGGCTGTCGCGCGCTCTCAACGGAGATCTCGCGCAGCTCCGCTCGCCGCTGGTCTCGCCGTCGCGTCGATGGGCGTGCTCGCGTTCTTCGCCTGGCGTTCCTCTCACGACGACACGCGGACGACAGCTCCGCGCCCGGATCCGCCGGTCGCTTCATCGGTCGTGTCTGTGCCGAGCGTCGCCGTGCCAGCGATTACCGCGTCCGCAGTAGGTCCACCACCGCTCGTCGTTCCCTCTGCTTCTGCGAGTGTCACTCCTCCTGTCGTCGTGATCCATAAGGTCACGACCAGCGCGACTGCTCACGCCTCCTCGTCTGCTGCTCCGGCGAACACGGATCCCTTCGGCAGAGGCAGCAGATGAAGAGGCTCTTGTCTCTCGCCGTCATTGCGGCGCTCCTCGCGCTCCCTGCAGGCGCGAGCGCAGAACCCAGCGCTCTCGACCGCGCCGCAGCGGAGACCCTCTTCCAAGATGCTATGAAGCTCATGGCCGCGCAGGACTACACCACCGCGTGTCCCAAGCTCGAGGAGAGCCAGCGCGTCGATCCTGGCATGGCCAAGCAGTTCCGTTTGGCAGAGTGCTACGAGGCCACCGGTCGCACCGCGAGCGCTTGGGCGAATTTCGTCGACGTCGCGGACGCTGCCATTTTCGCGGGTAAAGAGGACCGCGAGAAGGTCGCGCGAGAGCGAGCCGCGAACCTGACACCCAAGCTCTCACACGCGACGATCGTCATCACCACACCCGATCTCGCCGGTCTGGAAGTGCGGCGTGGCGACACCAAGATCGGCAAAGCGCAATGGGGCTCTGCCACACCTGTTGATCCTGGCACCTACTCTGTCACCGCTTCGGCACCAGGAAAGACCACATGGACGGGTGATCTCACCGTTGGCGCAGACGCGGCCTCTGTCTCTCTTACGGTTCCTGCCCTCGAAGATGTCCCAAACGAGGTCGCACCTGCAACGACGCAGAGCAGCGACGAGGCCGTCCTCGCGAAGGTGCGCGCAGAGAGCGAGCGCATCGAGAAGGAGCGAGCGGAAGAATTGAGTCGCGTCCAGGCGAAGAGCACGCGCACGCTGGGCGTCGTCTTCGCGGTCTTGGGCGGCGCAACCGCGATCACTGGCGGAGTGCTCGCGGGTGTCGCGAAGGCGAACTACGATTCGGCTGGTGCCAACTGCCAAGGAAACCTCTGTAACCAGAGCGGCTACGACACCACTACCAACGCGCGCAACCTGGCGAACACCGGAACCGTGTTCATCCTCGTTGGTTCAGGTTTGGCCGCGGTCGGTCTGGCGTTCGTGATCTTCACACCCTCAAAGTCCCCTGCAAGAGCGAGGGCTGGGCTGGGGCCACGAGGGTTTCTACTCGAAGGCAGCTTCTGACGATGCGAAGGCGCGTCCTCTGCCTCTCGTTGCTTGCCTCGGTGGCGTGCGTGGACATCCTCGGGATGGACGAGAAGACTCTCGGCATCCTCGACGCCGGCGGCGCAGACGCCTCGCCGTCAGGTCCGAACTGCGCCGGATTGCTACCAACATGCGGCCCCGACTCCAAAGCGGACTGTTGCGCGAGCGTCGTCATCCCCGGAGGGATGTTCAGGCGGAGCTACGACGGCGTCAACGCAGTGGATCCGAAGTATGCCGCGACGGTGGCAGATTTCCGCCTCGACACTTATGAGGTGACCGTCGGCAGGTTTCGCGCGTTCGTGGCCAACTATCCCGACAGCAAGCCCACGAGCGGCGCGGGCAAGAACCCCAACAACCCGAGCGACAAGGGCTGGGAAAAATCATGGGATCCCCTCCTCCTCGCCGACAAAACAGGTTTGGAGTCTGCGCTCCACTGCTTCAGTTATGTCACGTGGACGGACGCCGCGGGCAAGAACGAGAACCTCCCAGTAGGCTGCCTGACGTGGTTCGAGGCGTTCGCGTTCTGCAGTTGGGATGGGGGTCGCCTGCCTACTGAAGCAGAGTGGAACTACGCTGCGGCGGGCGGGAACGAGCAGCGCGTCTACCCATGGTCGCTGCCTCCCAACGACGTCACCGCGGACTCTACCTATGCAGTGTATGGAGGCTCGGTGAGCTTCGCGCGAGTAGGCTCTCTGTCACCCAAAGGAGACGGGAAATGGCTGAACTCCGATCTCTCGGGAAATGTATATGAGTGGGTGGACGACTGGTACGCCACCAACTACGCGACAGCTCCAGCCCCCTGCGTCAACTGCACCGCAAGTGATGATGGCGGAACCAACCGAGTCAGCCGGGGCGGCAGCGCCAGCGAAGCCGATCGCAACGGCATCACCGCGTCGTTTCGCTATAACAACGCCCCCACCATCCGCATCAACACACAAGGCGTGAGGTGCGCAAGAAACCCCTGAGCGGGTTGTTACAAAGTTCTCATGGTCCCTTACGTTCCGCGGCAACACTCAAGAAGCGGCATCAACTCGAGCAACGACCGAGATTGGATCTCGCGCCTCCTGACGCTATCAGGGTCCCCTGGTCGGGACGTCGTCTTGAAAGCCATTGAGCGTGCCCACCGAGGAGCGTCGGCCGGCGACATGAAGACGGCATCCACGTCTCTCCGTGCTCGGCTGGCGTGACGGTTCAGCCCTCCATCTTGATCACATCATTATTTCGGTGGTCTTAGCGCTACTGCCGCAGCTTCACGGCGACCGAGAATTCCACAGCCGGATCCAGCCAAAACACTGCAGTAGTGTTAGGTTGCGACGCGGTCAGTACACACGACTGACCAGCGGGCTCGAAACCATGAACAGCACGTCGCACTTTCGCTCCGGCATTGTCTCAGCACGGAGACACCAAGGCGGAGCCAGGGAATTGCAAGTTCTTCAACTACTATCACTCCGAAGCCAACAATATTGGTGGCCCGGGCATCTGCTCGACTGATTGTGAGTGTGACGGCATACGCACCTGCGTGGCAGGCGCGTGCGGGGCAATCCTCGGCCCGCCATCGACTGCGACAGCCCCGACCACCGCTGGAACGAAGACTGGAATTCACTAGGTGTCGGCAAGTGCAATGAAGACTGTGACTGCGACGGTCGTCGAACCTGCGTGTGGCCCCCGATGAAACAGAGAAGGTTTGTGAGCGCTGGGACCTGCGCCGGCGCCGCTCGATGAGTGCGCTGTCAGACTAGGGGCGATCATGAACGTCGAGCGCGAAGGTGAACGCGAGCGTCAGTCCCTCTTGACCGATCTTCAGGTCGCCCTTGATCGCGTGGAGCCGCAACGTGTCCATCGACTCGAGCGCCATGGGAAGGCCGAACGTGAAGTCGAGAGTCTTGGTGAAATCCCAGCTGAAAATGGGCCGTTCGAGGGAGGCACGGACGCGACTCATGATCTCGCGATCGACGAACGCGGGTAGGTTCTTGAAGTCGAGCTCCTCGACGCGGAGCACGAAGTCGAGCCTGTCGCGGTCGTCCTCTCGTCGGATGCTCGGAACGAGGACGACCTCCGCGAGCTCGACTGTGAGGGGCACTTCGATGCCGACGACCGTCACGTGAAGCTTCGCGTGCGCGGCGAGGCGCAGACCAAGGTCGGCGACGAGCAGGACCGACGTCGGCAACTCGACAGTGACGTGCACCGAGTCGAGGTCGACGGACAACGGAAACGCATGGGCTACGAAGGCCTCGAGATCGGCGACACTCAGCGTGGCTTGGACCCACATGATCCATACTCTATCCTTTTCGCGCCACGTTGCATGTCGCCGTGAAATGGGGTCGACTGAATCTATGAGCCAGTGGGTACTCTTCATCGCGTGCGGGGTCGCGTGCAGCACGACGGAGCCATCGAGCACACCCGACGCCGCGCCGAAGCGACCGGACGATGTCACCGCAGCCAATGCTCGCGCGTCGTGCAAGTACGACCGAGGCGCGCTCCCATCGCAGACATTGGGGACGAGCGCTCCGCTCGGACGCGACATCCCGATCGACACGATCGTCGTCCTCGTGATGGAGAATCGCTCGTTCGATTCCTACTTCTCTCACCTCGGGAAATACGCCAAACGAACGGACATCGAGGCCGCGCCCGACGGCGTGACCAACCCAGACAAGACAGGCCCAATCCCGGGCCCGACACACGCCTATCGACATGCGCCTCACCTCTGCGTGCTCGACACCAACCACGAGTGGAGCGGCAGTCACATCGAGTACGACAACGGCAAGATGGATGGCTTCTTCGAGGCCAATCAAGGTTGGGCCGAGACGTTCCCCGACGGCGGCGCTCCAACACTGCTCGACGGCGAGCGCGCGTTGTGGTGGGTCGACGAGCGCGACATACCCTTCTATTACGCTCTGGCGAGCACGTTCGCGACGAGCGATCATTACCACGCGCCTATCCTTGGCCCTACTTGGCCCAATCGCCAATATCTCTATGCGGGGTCGAGCTATGGCATCATCGACAACAACTTTCCGGACTATGGAGTCGCGCCCTACCCGAAGAAAGACATCATCATCTTCGACATGCTCGAGAAGGCCGGCGTCAGCTGGAATCTCTATGGGGACGGCGTGCATGGTGCGACGACTGTCGTCGGCCTCTCGGTCGTCGATCGATGGATTCGCAATCCGATATTGAGCGCGCAAACGTTCTTCGACCAAGCGGCGGCTGGCACGCTGCCTCACGTGGCGTTCCTCGATCCACACATCGGCGATCAAGGCCCCGACCGCGACGACGAGCACCCTCCCGCGGACATCCAGATTGGACAAAAATTCGTGAGCGATGTCGTCCATGCGCTCTTCAAGAGCCCGCAGTGGGCCCACACGGCGCTCTTTGCGACCTATGACGAGCACGGCGGCTTCTACGATCACGTCGCGCCGCCGGCCGCGTGCGCGCCGGACAAGATCGCTCCGAAGGTGCACGTCGGCGACACGTCCGTAGGTGGCTTCGACAGGTACGGCGTGCGTGTGCCTATGACAGTCGTTTCTCCCTATTCGAAGCCGAATTTCGTGTCGCACGTGGTCTACGATCACACGAGCGTGTTGCGCTTCATCGAGGCTCGCTACGACTTGCCCGCGCTCACGGCGCGCGACGCCAACGCAGACGCGATGTACGACTTCTTCGATTTCACCAAGCCCTCGTTCGCGACGCCTCCGACGATCCCGGAGCCGACGATCGACCCGATCGAGCTCCTCTATTGCGAGAACACATTTCGCAAATGACATTCATCAGAACCGGAGGACACTCATTGGTTCGATCGGTTCGCTGTGTTCCCTAGTGCGGGGGAACACCTCTAGTCTACAATGCCGCGATGACAGCCGAGCTACCAAATTCGGACTTGCTCGTACTCAAAGGCATCGCAGTGATAGCGACTCTCTCCCGTCAACCAATCCATGTGGAGAGATCCTTGCTCTTCATGAGCGCCATCATCGCCATCTGTGGGTGTGGAACGGATTCGCCCCTCCTGCCTGTGGACGCGAGCGCAGACGCCTTGGCGCCTGTGGATGCTGGCGCAGACACTCCGTGTTCGATCGTGGCTCCGTCCGCGCCCGACGGCGGAGTTTGCTGCCCAGCGGGCGGAGGATCGGCTGGCGTCTTCGGGCAGTGTGGCGGTGGCAAGGGCGGCTGGTCTGCAACACGCGACGGATGTTGCGACCCAAGCCATCAAGCTGGTGCGGACGAGCCACTAAAGCCCATAGTCGACGAGCACGGCTGCGGGGCCATGGTGACCAATCAATCCGCGTCGTGCCCTGGGGATGCATCGGTTGCAGCGGACGCCGCCGACGGCTCGTCAGGTGACGCCTCAGCGGATTGACCCATCATGAGAGGGCCTGATGGCTCCTCGACGGCTCCGGCTCTGGGTGCAGCAGCACCGCAGTTCGAGCCACGACCGCCTTTTGAAAGTAGAGAAGCGTCGGTGCGTCTAGTCAACACTGCTGTGTCAACTGTTCGACTGCGCGGTCGGTCTCGCGCGTCGTGGTTGTGTGACCTGCGTGCCATGACGCACTAGTCGTCTGGGTGGCCGTAGGCGAACTCGAATGTAGAGCGATCGTCGAGGAAGCGTGCGAGTTGCTGGAGCCACTGGATTGCAGCGAAGATGCGCTCTTCGGGATCGGGATCGGAGCGGTCGTTGAAGTGTTGATAAACGAAGTGCATGAAGGAGCGCTTGATGATGACACTGGAGGCCCACTTCATGAGAGCGGCCCCGGCGTCTGTGAGGCGAATGATCCAAGCGCGTGGGTGACGAGGACTGCGCTCGCGTTGGATCCAGCCGAGCTCTCTGAGACTGCGGAGCATGCGGGAGATCGTGGGGCCGGTGACGCCGAGCATCTTGACGATGTCGGATTGTTCAGCGGAGCCATTCTGCACGATGGTGTGAAGCAGATCAAAACGCGCAGGAGTGAGCTTTGGGTGGTGAGGCTGACTAAGCCCACGATGGAAGCGCAGCGCAGCGTGAAAGCAGCGCTTCAACATGAAGGAGATTTGGTGCATGAGGCAGCGGTATGCACTGCGCGCGCCAAGACCACCTGGAGCCAGGCGGAGGGAGCGCACGGCGCTGTTCTCGGCCTGGATACCAGGCTAACAAGCTCCAGGCACCCTGTAGATACCAGGCTAACAAGCTCCGCAACTGGAGGGAGGTGGGGTGTCCAACTGTCCGTCTGGACGTCTCCAGGTCAACAACACAGTAGTGTTAAGAATGCAGTCGCGACTTCCCAGCGGTTCGCGGGACGCCGAATCCGAGTGAACTCTGCTAGGATCGAGAACATGCGATTCGCGATCCTCTCTGCAGCCTGTCTCGTCATCCTTCCTCTCGCGTGTGGTGGTGATGACTCCACCACCATGCCCACCCCCGACTCGGGCGGCTCCGATACGAGCGCCGATCAGGCGTCGGGCGATGGCTCCAAGCCAGACGGCGGGGATTCTTCAGTGATGACCGACGGCGACGGCAAGGACGCGAACGGTTTCGACGTCGTCATCCCAGACGCGAACCTCGCGTGCACGGACCCCTCCACGTGCAACGGCCTGTTCTGCTGCGGCGATCTCGTGCTCGGCGCCGGCAACCCGCCGCAGTGTCCCATCAACAGCATCAGCAGCTCGTGCACCAAGACGTGCAACACCAAGCTCGCGTTCATGTGCAGCACGACAGAGAAGGTTCGCTTCTGCGGCAAGATCGCAGACTGCGCTGGGGACCAGGCCAGCCCGGACTGCTGCACCTTCAAGCAGAACATGCAGACCATCACGTTCTGCACGACCAAGCAGATCGCGCAGATCGGCGGAGGCACCTGCCTCTAGACCGGGTACAAAGTGCTGCGTCAGACTATTGGAACTTGATAGTTCCCCAGCGGCTGCTCTTGTGGAAATTACCCTGTCCTCTAATGGGTGACCAAGCGTTGGAGACTCTCTGACCGTCTCGGAACGCATAGAGGTTCAATCGCCATATGTCTCCCGCTTTGGGGGGAATCGGCGTCTTGCCCTTCACGAGAGATCCCCATGGAATCGCCACTTCGAGCGTGTAGTAACGATCCTGCTCCACGTAAGCCACGCGGTCTGCGTTGCTGGACCACTCTTGGTGGCCGAACACCTTGCCTGCCGGGCTCTCCGTGATGGGTGTGTTGTAGTCGTCCCAGTGTGTGTCGAAGGCCGCGCCCTTGGTGTCGTATTGCATCTCATAATAGTCGCGATTGTCACCCGCATTCCCAGGTTGGAGCATCACCTCCACGGCGCTGGACTTCTCCCATAGGTGTGGGTCGGCTTCGGTCTTTTCAAAGGGCGAGATAGGTGAGACGTCGCGCACGTAAAATCCCAAGTAGAGAGCCTTGTCGTCATAGCCAATCCTCGCGAACGCACCTGCGAGCGAGGACGTGTCATCAGCCCCTTCCCCGGGATCGACGAAGGGCCCGAGCACGGTCGCGTTCTGCCAAACCGAGTCGTCGAGCTTTCCGTCGAGCGTCGGTGGTGAGGCAAGTTTACTCACCACCGCGGGCGTACCACTCACCGTTCCATCACCCTGAACACGCGCGGCGGGTAGCTTCAGATACGCAGGATCCTCACGTTTTACGCAAGAAACAGCATTGATCGTTGTCAGTGTGACGAGGAGGAAAAGTCGCATGGTCCACGGATCTTATCAAACGAACCGTGGTAGCGTCCCCCGCCTCGAATGCCGCTCGGAAACCTCGCTATCGTCTTGCACGCACACCTGCCGTTCGTGCGGCACCCTGAGCACGCGCGTCACTTGGAGGAGCGCTGGTTTTACGAGGCACTCATCGAGTGTTACTTGCCGCTCCTCGATGTGTTCGATCGATTGCACGAAGAGAGAGTGCCCTTCGCGATCACGATGAGTCTCACGCCGCCGCTCGCGGCGATGATGAAAGACCCGCTCCTCTGCCGACGCTTCGAGGATCACATAACGCGTCTCGAGGCGTTGAGCGAAGCCGAGATGAAGCGCCTCTGGGGCAATGAGGAGTTCGCGCCGCTCGCGACCTTCTATCGGGAGGAGCTCGCGCGTGTACGAGCCGTGTGGGAGCGTCACCACGGAGACGTGGTGGGCGCGCTCGTCGGGCACTGGGACGCTGGCAACCTAGAGCTCATCACCTGCTCGGCGACACACTGTTATCTGCCCGGAATGCTGCCCGCGCGTGAAGGCATCCGCCCTCAACTGGAGCTCGGCGTCACCGCGTTCGAGTCCTTCACTGGGCGCAAGCCGCTCGGCATGTGGTTGCCCGAGTGCGCATATCACCCGGAGATCGACCAAGACCTCGCCAAGGCAGGTATT
>JANYHY010000087.1 GCA_025362165.1 Myxococcales bacterium
GTATCGGGGTGAAACAGCGTCTCGAAGAACGCGGGCGCGCCGTCGACGCGAGAGAACGCGACGCTGTCGAAGCCTGCTGCGGTGAGCACGTCCGGCGCGGTGCCCGAGTGTCCAAAAGAGTCCGGCAACCACGCTGCGTGCGGGTGCGCGCCGAGCGTGTCCTCCGCGAAGCGAATACCAAGTAGCCAATCGCGCGCTAGCAGCTCCGTCTCCGGTAATAGAGTATCGGGGCTCGTGACTCCGCCGCCCACGATGCGCAGCGCGCCTCGCGCGACGTCCGCCGCGAGCGGAGCGCGCTCTTCCGGGTGCACCTCGAGGTGATGCGCGAGGAAACCCATCTCCGCGATCGCATAGAAGGCCCGCGGATCCGCGTCCAGCAGCTTGCGCGCCTCGAGGAAGGCGGTCTCGACGTACTGTTTGTAATAAGCGTCGAACGTTAGTTGCCAATCGATGTCGAGGTGAGAAGTCTGGCCGAGCATCACGACGCGCTGCGCGTCCGGAGGGATCCCGAGCTTCTTGCGGAATTCGAGCTCCGCAGGCTGCAGCGGATGCGTCGGCGCGGGCGCGGGCGACGACGAACACGACGCCACCGCGTGTGCCGAGATCGCCGCTGCGAGACAACCAATGAGCAAACGGCGCTTCACCGCTCGAGTATATTCGAATCAACGCGGCGTACCGCACGACACATCAAGCGAGAAGATCGAGCGCCCGCTGTGCGTCGCGCTCGACCGAGTGCAAAGGTCGAGTGCGTCTGCTCGCCATGGTCACAGAGCCCAAGAGCGTTGCGCGCTACCTGCGTGCTCTCGGCGAGCCCAACAGTGCACTCTGACCCTCGCCCGCCAGAGGTCCGCCGTACTGGCGCAGTCGAGTCCTCACAAACTTATCACTCAGGATGTAACCCGCGGCTCCTCCGCGCGTAGTGCGTGAAGAGGGCTGAAATGAGTAGACTTCACATCGTCGGGAGCGCGCTCGTGGTCGTCTCCTGCGGCGGCAACATCGACGGGGTCACGGCCAAAGAAACCCAAGATCCAGGCGTGCAAGCGCCCGCCGCTCCGCGCGACCCGAACACCAACCCGGACGGAGTCCCCTATCCGACGAGCAACGTCGGAACGAGCACGCACACACGCATCCCCAACTTCAAGCTCATGGGCTTTCGCGCGAAGGACACCGCGTCGATCGTAGACACGACAGGCGGACTGACGACGCTCGCGATGAGCGACTACTACGATCCGCTCGGTACGCGTGGCATCAAGCTCGTCCATGTCTCGGTCAACGTGCGCTGGTGCTCACCGAGCAACCAACAGGTCTCGTGGTTGTCGGGGTACGACCATCAGAGCAATCAGCGCACGGGCTCGGGCGTGGCTGCGCAGCTCGCGTCTGAAGGTGTCGTGTTCATGGACGTGCTCGTCGAAGGATTCGCCCCCGGGACTACGGCCACGCTCGATGATCTCCGCGGTTGGGTCCAAGATCACCAGATCAACTTCGACGCGGCGATCGACTCGAGCTACGGCGAGCTCGGGAGCTTGTTCAACCAAGCCGCGATCCCGTTCAACGTCATCATCGACGCGCGCTCGATGGAGATCGAACAGACGTCGGTCGGGTTCTCCGCGGACGAGACGACCACCATTCGCAAGTGGCTCGATTGGACGAAGGTCCACCCGCCGATGGCGAACTGAGCTTCTTGGCGAGCTCCCCGCCGCGATCGAGCGCGTGCAGCTCGTCCGAGCCCACCCGCGGGCCCTGAGTGGCGTCGCGGGCTACCGTTGACACGTCAAGCGATGACGGTCGAGCGGCCGTTGGGCACTGTCGGTGGATATGGACCCGCTGTCGTTGCTCAGTCGTCTCGCCGCGTCCGTGCCGCCGCCGAGGTTCCACACCGTGCGCTACTTGAGAGTGCTCGTTCGGCGAGCAAGCTGCGCTCGCGCCCAAGACGCCGAGCTCCACATGACCGAAGAAAACCCGAGCGAACGAGGGCAAACGTGACCGAGTTGGACCTCACGGTCGTGGCCAAGGACGGCGAGCTTCGCTTCGAGGTCCACGCGAAGCCGCGAGCGAAGCGGACGTCCATCATCGGCGTGCGCGCACACGACGGCGCGCTCGAGGTGGCTCTCGCTGCACCACCGGTGGATGGCGCCGCGAACGCCGAGCTCGTGAAGATGCTCGCCGGCGCCCTGGGCGTGCCCAAGCGCAGCGTTCGGATTATTCGTGGTGATGGAGCACGCACGAAACTCGTTGGCGTGAGCGGGCTGGATGCGGAGGAGTTCTGCGCCCGGATTCGCCGCGCAATCGAGTAGCCGGAGGAGGCGGTGCATGTGCCTCACCCACTTCCGAGCAAAGGAATTTTGGCGTGCTAACGTCCATCGAAGGGCGCGATGAGCGCTTGGCGAGGTCGTATGTCCGACGCGGTGATCGCGCGCTTTCCGCTCCGTGAGGCTCCAATTCGTTGGCGACCGCGGAGCTTCGTGAGCGCGGGCGCAGCCGTCGTCGCGACTCTCGGAGCGGTCGTCGCCGGACACTGGATCGTCGCGTCCGTGGTCGCTTGCTTCGGTGTCACGCTGCTTGCGTGGCTCGCTTGGCGCGCGCGTCCGAAGACTCACGGCTGGATCGGCTGCTACGCGTGGGGCGTCACGCGTGAGGACGAGGACGGCAGCGTGCGACTCCTCGCGTATGGAGAGCCATTCGGCGTGTCGCTGCTCGCAGATCACGCGCGCTCTCGCGTCCTGGTCGCGTTTACGACGCCGACGCACACGCGTTATCTGACGTTGCGCACGGACGACGGTCCGCCTGCCATCCTCGCGCGCGCCACGACGATCGCGGAGAGTGACGCGGCAGCGCTGTCCACTTCGTTCATGCTCTCGGGCGCAGACGCGGTCACGCTGCTCGAGATGATCGAGCACGCCGCGCCGCGCGCAACAGAGCGCCTCTTCTTGAACGGCTCGCGCGGAGAGCGGATCGTGATCGACCCGGTCGAGCTGCGTGTGGATCCTCTGCGCGACACTCTGACAGCGTCGCACTCGCGCCGGCGCTTGTTTGATCTTCGAGCACCTCTGGAGTGGCGTGGCTTCATGTTCCACGAGTCCGTCGGCCCGATCACGACGCTCTATCAAGCCACATGGGTGCGCCAGGGTGCAGGGGAGATCGTGTTCGTCGCGCCGATGCCGCACGTGCTCGCGAGCCGCGCCGATCGTCGCGCGAACCTCACCACCGACGACATGGCGCACGTGGTTCGCGAACTGGAGCTGTTGCAGTCTCTTCCGGAGTCGCCTCCTCCGCGGGAGCTGCGCACGGCGATCGAGCGCGCGTTCATGCTCCCGCTTCGTCAAGCGCTCGATCGCGCGCCGCGGCCCGCAAGAAATGCGGCGCCTACGCGACTGCAGTCTTCACCCGATCACGTTTGAGAGCGCCGCTCTCAGGCTCCGGCCTGCTGCGGCGTCCGTGGTATTGGGAGGCTCGCCATGGCCAATCGTCCGTTCTACGTCACCACGCCTATCTATTACGTGAACGACGTGCCGCACCTCGGCACGGCCTACACGACCATCGTCGCGGATGCGCTGCGGCGCTTTCAGGCGCTGCGCGGGCGCGAGACGTTCATGCTGACGGGCACGGACGAGCACGGCCTCAAGATCGAGCGCGAAGCCATCGCCAGGGGGCAAACTCCGAAGGCGTTCGTCGACGACATCAGCGCGCGCTTTCGAGAGGCGTGGCCCAAGCTCGCCGTCACGCCGAGCTACTTCATCCGCACCACCGATCCCGATCACGAGCGCCTCGTGCAGGAGCTATGGGAGCGCGTCGCCGCGAACGGTGATCTCTACCTTGGCAGCTACGAGGATTGGTACTGCGTCGGCTGTGAAGGCTTCAAGACAGAGAAGGAGCTCGTGCAACCTGGCAACGAGTGTCCGCTCCACCCGGGCAAGCCTGTCGAGAAGGTGAAGGAGGAGACTTACTTCTTTCGCCTCGAGAAATACGCCCCGCAATTACTTGCATATTACAACGATCACCCTGGGTTCATCCAGCCGGAGTCGCGCAAGAACGAGGTCGTGTCGTTCGTGAGCGCGGGCCTCAAGGATCTCTCGGTGTCGCGCACGAGCTTCACGTGGGGCATCCCCGTGCCTGGTGATCCGAAGCACGTGATGTACGTCTGGTTCGACGCGCTCGCGAACTATTGGACGGCGCTCGGCGGCGACGGCGCGGTGAACGAGAAGAAGTTCTGGCGTGATGGACAAGTCGTTCACCTCGTCGGAAAAGACATCCTGCGTTTTCATGCAGTGTACTGGCCTGCGTTCTTGTTGAGCGCGGGGCTGCCGCTGCCGGAGACGATCTACGCGCACGGGTTTCTCACCATCGATGGTCAGAAAATGGGCAAATCGCTGCGCAACGCGGTCGATCCCGTGCGCCTCGCCGAGACCCAAGAGCTCGGTGGCGCCGACGGCCTTCGCTATCAACTGTTGCGCGCGGTCGCCTTCGGCCAAGACGGCGACTTCGATCACGCGGCGCTCATCGAGCGCTACAACGCGGACCTCGGCAAGAACCTCGGCAACCTCTTGAGTCGCACGCTCGGCCTCG
>JANYHY010000147.1 GCA_025362165.1 Myxococcales bacterium
CTATCGGCTCGGGCCGTACACGTTGGTGGCCCAGATCGGTCGTGGCGGCTTCGCGCCTGTTTGGGTGGCGCGAGAGCTTTGGGGCGATGTGGAACTTCGCACGGTGGCGCTCAAGTTGTTCCGCATCGAGCCGAACGCGAGCGATGAAGGCCATGCGCGCATCATCGACGAAGCACGCGCTCTCTGTCGTGTGGAGCACCCGAACGTCGTGCGCTTCTACGCCGTGGCGACATCGCGAGACGAGACCCTGCTGGGGATCGCGATGGAGTACGTGCGCGGAGAGAGCCTCGATCACCGTGTCGCGCGCGAGGGCAAGCTGCCGGTGGCGGAGGTGCTCGCGATCGGGAGCGCCGTGGCTTCCGCGCTCGCGGCCGCGCATGCGGTGGGCCTCGTGCACCGCGACATGAAGCCCGCGAACGTGATCGAGTCTCACGGGCTCTACAAGCTCATTGATTTCGGGATCGCGTCGAGCAAGGTGCAAGGCAAGCAGAAGCCGCGCGAGCGAACGAGCAACGTGCGCATCGTGGACGACGTGCCGATCGAGGTCGCCGGCACGAAGATGTCACAAGCGACGCAGCACTTCACCGCGGGCGTCGCGTCGAGCGGCATGAACACCAGCGGTACGATGGGCTACATCGATCCCGCGGCGCTCGACGCTCCGGCGACCTCCGCGAGCGATCTGTACTCGCTCGGCGCGACGCTGTTCCAGTGCTTGACCGGTCAACTACCCGCGGCTGCTGCAGCGAGCCTGGCTGGGCAAGGCGGTCTCAAGGGCGAGGTGCTCGATGGTCGCGCGAGATCGCCATCGCTCGCGACTGTCATGCCGGGCGCGAACCAAGCTCTCGTCACGCTCGTGGACGCGCTCCTCGATCCTGATCCGTCGGCGCGGCCGCGCTCGGCGGAGTCCGTGTCGTGGGAGCTCGAGCGGATCCGACGCGAAGTCGCGGGGCGATCACGCCCGCTGCCGCCCGAGGACGTGGGCCCGTTCCGCGGTCTCTCTCGCTTCGAGGCGGACGACCGCGACGTCTATTTCGGGCGCGCGACCGAGGTCGCTGCCTCTCTCGAGATGATGCGCTCGCGAGGGTTGGTCGCGCTCGTCGGCGCGTCTGGCAGCGGCAAGAGCAGCCTCGCACGCGCGGGTGTCTTGCCGGCGGTCGTCGATGGCGAGCTCGGTGGTTGGCCCGGCAAGTGGGACTCGTTCGTCACGACTCCAGGCGATGATCCTTGGGCGAGCCTGACCTCGACGCTCGGCATCGTCGCGACCGACGCAGATGCGCTGGCAGACGCGCTCGCAGCGAGAGTGCAGAGCACGAGTCGAGGCGTGGTGTTGCTGGTGGATCAGCTCGAGGAGCTCGTCACGCTCAGCAGCGGCAAATCGCGCCAATCCGCGGTCGATTTTCTCGCGCGCATCGGCGCTCAGCCGACTCCTGGCGTGCGTTGCCTCGTGGCCGCGCGCAGAGATCTGCTCGATCCGCTGCTCGCGTTGGGAGCGCTCGGGCGCGTGTTGACGCGCGGGACCTTGCTCGTCTCGCCGATGACGGAGGCCACCTGGGGAGACGTCATCGAACAGGCGCTCTCCGCGTACGACTACCGCATCGAGGACGACGCGCTCCGTGTGGAGCTGCTCGCCCAGCTCCGCGGCACCGTGGACGCGATGCCTCTCGTGCAGTTCGCGCTCACCGAGCTGTGGAAGCGACGCGACACAGACAGGCGGGTGATCTCACGCGAGGCGTTTCGCGCGATCGGCGGGATCGCGGGGGCGCTCGAGATGCACGTGGAGCGCGTGCGGCAAGCCCTCATCGCTGGAGACCCAGAGCTGCAATCGGCTCTGTACACGGTCGTCATGGCGACGACCACCGCGCAGGGAACGCGCGCGCTGATCCCGATCAAGCGCCTTCGCAAGGTCAGCCCGCATGCACCAAAGATCATCGAGCGCCTCGAAGAAGAGCGCATCTTCGTTCGGGAGGGTGACGCGGTGACTCTCACGCACGAAGCGCTGTTGCAGCAGTGGTCGCGACTTCGACGTTGGTTGGCAGAGGCGCGCGCGGACCGCCTGCTCGCAGAAGAGATCGAGCGCGACGCGCAGGCGTGGAGCACGGACAAGAGCGACAATCGTGTGTGGCGAAAGCAGCGGCTCATCGCCGGAGAAGACCTCGTCAAGCGAACGCGCGTCGAGCTCTCGCCAGACGCCGACGCGTTCCTCTCCGCGGGCAGGCGACTCGAGAAGCGCGGCCGGGTGCAGCTCGCTGTCGCGCTCGGCATCGCGCTCGTTGCCGTCACGGCGGCCGCCGCCGTCTACGTCGCGAACAACGACGCAATGCTTCATTCGCTCGAAGGAGAAAGGAGCAAGGAGCAAACCGCCGCCGAGTTTGCGACGAGGGCGAAGCGCGATGCCGACGACGCGCGACAACGCGCGGACGATCTTTTGGCAGAGCTCAGCCAGAACGCCGACTGCAAGAAGAAGATGACGGAGTTGCAGACGCAAAAACTCGCCGCCAAGTCGACTCCCGCGGCCGTAACGCAGACGCAGATCGTCGCGCCGAAGAAAGCGCAGTGTCACTTGCTCGACGGCACGCCCGTCAACGCATGTGTCCCAGGCGACTCGGCGTGCACGTGTGATCCGAACTACGTCCCGGTGCCTGTGGTCACGTCGAAGCCGTTGCCGTGTGGTTGCCCCGTCGACGATCTCGAATGCAACATCAAGTGCTCTGCAGCGCCGTTCGACAACGCCAAAGCACAGACGTCTCTCGCGCAGATCGAGTCGTCGTTGCGCGACTTGTGCTTGGGAGGTGCGTGGGACGCACCGTCTGGCGCGGGCCGCGCGAAGGTCACGTTCGGCACGAGCGGGCTCGCTTCCACCGTGGTGGTCGAAGCTCCGTACGCGGGCACGACCATCGGGACCTGCATCGAGAACCGCTTCAAGATGGCGCGCGTCCCCTCGTTCGCAGGAGATCCTGTCACGGTGACCAAATCTTTCTTCGTGACCAACAACCCTTAATTCAGGTCGCCAAACGCGCATTTACTTACGCACACGACGCTCTCTTCGGGTACGCCGCGTCGAAGTCGGCGGTCAACGCATTCACGGTGAGCCTCGCAAGCAAGCTCCCGGCAAGGGCGAGCGTCACTCCGCGGCGAGCTGCGAGCGCGGACACTGCATTTCGACGGAGGCTCGCCGCGCCGCCGCGCCACCAACCTCGGCTCGCTTCATCGCCTCGACGTCGCAACCCACCATGAAAGGCGCAAAGCCCATAAGCCGCATACGAATCCACGTCGCCGAACGACCGCAGCCCACTTTCGCCATCCCCCGGTCATGAGCTCCCCGCGACTGTTCGAGGGATCGCGTTGCACGCACGGGGCGTCGTGGGGCGCTGTTCGTTGCATGGTACGTTCAGGCGATGCGATGGGTCGTTGTTGCACTTGCGTCGACCGTCGTTGCGTGCGGCACCGAGGAGCCGACGTCCGTGGGTGCAGACGGAAGTGTCGACGA
>JANYHY010000168.1 GCA_025362165.1 Myxococcales bacterium
GGCGCGATCGTGATCGCCCTCTTCGCTCGCGTCGGTCACGTCAGGTCAGTGCTTCCCCTTCTCACCCCTCTCCCGCCACCTATCCGCCGCAAGGACCGGCGAGCGCGCGGTCTCTCACTCTTCAACGTTTGATGGCCGTCAACACACAACGAATCCCAAATGGATAATCAACGCGCTCACCGAGGCGCTCCTCGAGCTTCATCGCAATCTTCATCAACACGCTAGACCGCGTGGAAGCGAGACTGCTCTCCACGATGCGCTTCTGCTCAGCAGCAGACTTATTCAAATGCCGCTGATTGCGCAGCTTCACCACAGCAAACGCAGGAAACACAAACACCCCGACATGCGACCGCTCGACGACGTGCAACCCAGCGTCCTCGAAGAGCGAGCACGCGGACTCGAGCGTGTACCGGCGAAAGTGCATGAGCGCTTTGTCGTAGACGTCGTACAGGCCAGGTGCCGCGGGCAGCTCGATCACGGCGGCGCCGCCAGGCCGTAAAACACGGGCGATTTCTCTCGCGGCTCGGTGGTCGTCCTCGATGTGCTCGAGCACGTTGAGCGCGACCACGACGTCCACGCTATTCGAAGGCAACGGACACTTCGTGAGATCGAAGCGCATGAGCGGCTGCGACGGCTTGCGATCCGCGAGCGCGCGCAGAGGACCCGCGACATAGTCACTGCCGATCAGCAGCGTGTCCTTCGGGAGCGATCGCGAGAGCTCGTCCAGCATGTATCCCGATGAGCACCCGACCTCGAGCACCACGCCGTCGGACACCGGAGCGTTGGCGAGCACCTCACGCTTGGCGCGCGCACGCGACGCGAGATCGATCGGGTGATCTGCGCCCGCCGCGCCCTCGTGGAGCGTCGTGAGCTCGTCCGTCCACCCAGAGTCGGTCACTCCGAACGACAAGATCGGGGCGTGCGCGCCGTCGATCTCGAAGCCGCGACCAGACCACGTCACGCTCTTGTGACCCTCGGGGATCGGCCAATCGAACTTCACTGGCACTGCTCCTTCTTGGTTCCGTTCGCGCGACTCTCGTCTTGCGCGGCTTGCATGTCTTGGGAGACCAAGCGGTCCATCTCGGCCAATTTCAGCCACATGCACGGCGCGCGCGGACCATAGCGTTCGGCGATCTCGCGCGTCTGCGTGATGCGATCACGACCGGGCGGCTCCCACGCGAGCGTGAGATCGTGTCGCGCCATCACGCCGCTGTCGCCGATCTCGGTCGGCTCCGGATCGCTGAACGCGGGCGTGACCCCGACGAGACCGATCGCGAACGCGAGCGCGACTCGGATCAAGAACGGCCCAAGCTGCTCGCCGTCGACCTTGTAGACCAGCACCAACAAGAGCGCAGTCGCGACCGCCCACAGCACGATGAAATACGGCAGCGGCGAGGTCACGCCAAACGGCTCGAGCGCGTGGTGCGGAACGAACGAGGTACGCAACAGCGGCACGACCAGCTGCGGCACCGGGCGCGTCACGGACTCTGGGATCGTGTTGTAGAGCGATGACACGATGCCCGATTGAACGAAGCTCGCGACCGCGAGACCGGTGACCGTCGCGCGCGCCAGAGCGCGTCGCATCCCGCCTTTGCCGCCGAGCGCGTCCATCGCCAAGATCGCGCCGAACGCGAAGAACGGAGGTGCCGCTCCTAAGTATCGCGGACCCACGGTCCACCCGCCGCGCCAGTTGATCGCAGCACTCACGGTCGTCCACAGCGCGAGCATGGTGAGCGTCATGAACCACGACGCGAGCCAAATCTGCCGCTTCTCGTGACGCGTGCGACGACTCGCGCGAGAGAAGAAGAGCCACGGGAGCGGCAGCGCGAGCACGCCGAGCCACATGAAGGAGCTCGTGCCGAAGAATCCGAACGCGCGCGAGAGCGTGATGTCCTTGGCGACCTCCCAGCTCGGCGTGCCGATGCCGAAGAGCCCTTGCGACAAGAGCTGCGCGTACATCTGGTTCTCGCTCAGCTTGTGTCCGGGCATGAGCGGATCGTTGAACGCGCGCCATTGGAAGAACGCGAGCGCGAGCGCGTTGAGCGTGCCGCCCGCCGCGAACGTGAGCAAGCGCGTGGGTCGATAGAACGTGGTCATTGCGTAGAGCGCCAAGCACACGGAGGTCGGCAGCGCGTGGTACTCGAGCAGCGTCGCAAAACCGGCGAAAAACCCGGCCCAAAACGCGCGCGACAAACGGCGCCGCCGCGGGTCCGTGAAGTCCATCCGCTCGCCCGTCGTGATCGCGAACGACATGAACGCGGCCACGCCGAACAACGAGTGACTCGCGAACATCAACGCATAGGCGAGGTAGTTCGTACCGACACCGACCGCCGCGACCGCCGCGAGCCGCAGCACGACGTCTCCCGAGATGCGCCGCAGCCAGCGCTCCAACCAGATCAAGAACACGAAGCATGGCAGCTGGATCGTGAACAGGCGCAAGACGAACGTCGACTTGCGCATCCACGCGATCCGCTCCTCTGGCGGCGTCTCCAACTTCGGCGGGTGTGAGAGGAGCGTGAACGCCCAATAAACAGGCACTCCCAAGTAACTCACGCCGGGAGCCTTCACCGAGTAGAGGTGACACTTGCCGTAGTTCAAGTTGCAGAACTCGATCGCCTCCTCGGCCTTCATCTTGGTCTCGGGCGCGCGGGCCATGTCGTTGACCCAACCTTGTCGCGTCACGATGTCGTCGATGCGGAACGTGTGGTTCTCCACGATCGCCATCGTCATGTACGTGCGCACGTTCTCGTTTGGGTTGTTGACGACCGTGATGTACGGGTACACGCACGTGTAGATCCCGAACAACAAGACGAAGAACGCGAAGACGAGCCGCCGCTCTGCGCGCGTGATCGTCGTCTTGCCAAACATCGCCCACGCTTGTACCCGATGGACAAGCGCGCCAAAAGCAGGCTTTATGCCAATCAAGCATGTCGCGGCCGATGCTCAGCCTGGTGCTCCCGATCTACAACGAGGAGGAGGTCATCCCGGAGCTTCACGTCCGACTGCAAGAGTTCCTCGGCAAGCTCGCGCTCGAGTGTGAGGTCGTCTTCGTCAACGACGGCAGCAAGGACCGCTCGATGACTCTGCTCCGCGGGATCTCCGCGACGGAGCCTCGATACCGCGTGATCTCGTTCGCGCGCAATTTCGGCCACCAAGCTGCCATCAGCGCAGGCGTCGATTGGGCGCGCGGTCGCGCTGTCGTCGTGATGGACGCTGATCTGCAAGACCCGCCCGAGGTCGTGCTGGAGATGGTGAAGAAGTGGCGCGAGGGCTTCGACGTCGTCTACGGAAAGCGCGGCAGCCGCGAGGGCGAGACCGCGTTCAAGCTGGTCACTGCGAAGATCTTCTACCGCGTGTTCGCGGCGATGATCCCTATCGAAGTGCCGCTCGACACGGGCGATTTCCGTTTGATGAGCCGCCGCGTCGTCGTGGCGTTGCGCGCACTCAAAGAGAGCCACCGCTTCGTGCGTGGGATGGTCGCTTGGGTGGGCTTCAAGCAGTGCGCGGTGATCTACGATCGCCCAGGTCGCTTCGCCGGCGAGACGAAGTACCCGCTGCGCAAGATGATCCGCTTCGCGATCGACGGCATCACGAGCTTCAGCATTCTGCCGCTGCGATTCTCCACGTACCTCGGCATGCTCATCAGCGTGCTATCGGTGCTCGTCGCGATCTGGGCGATCGCCGCACACTTCTTCTTCGACACCACAGTGCCCGGATGGACGGCGACGGTCGTGCTCGTGAGCTTGCTCGCGAGCGTGCAGCTCTTGATGATCGGGATCCTCGGCGAGTACATCGGCCGCATCTACGAGCAGGTGAAGGGCCGACCGAACTACGTGATGGGAGACGTCGTCAACGCCTCACGCAAGCCAGACGACGACGAGCTCGACGAAGAGGATCTCGGCATCTCAACAGAGCAGAAGACGATCGCCCAGCCGCGCACGCTCGTAGGATTCGCGCCGCCAAATGTGGAAAAGACCCCAAAATAGCTATTGATTGGCGATCACGCCGGTCCACGACATCTTCTGCGGGGTCTTGGTCGAGATGATCTGAAAGACGCTCACCGACAAAGCCGACGCGCCGAGAGCGGTGACGGTCAGGTGCAGCTTTTCGCCGTTGACGCCCTTGGTTCGATCCCACTCGAACCCGAGCGTCGGCGGGAGCATGTAGCGCTCGGCGAGCACGTCGACTGCCTCCACCGACCACGGACCCTTCGTGTCGCCGTCACTCCAGAGGTCCACCTCGATCGTCTTCTTCTGGCCAATCGGGATCGTCACGCCCTCCACCTTGAGGCTCTTGCCCGCGGCGGGCCCGAACTGCGGGAGCTTCGGGATGTTGACGGTGACGCTCTCCGGGAGCACGGGCGTGCTGTTGAAATAAACATAGTTGGGCACGAGCGGGACGCACGGGTCGTGGTGCGACAGCGCGCTTTTGTTGGACCAGCTCCGCTGCACGTTCGCGAACCCGAGATCCGGTATCTGGTAGTTCGCGAGCGGATCCGTCTGGCACATGTCTCCGACCTCACCGCCGCTGTTGGTGAGCATCCACGCGAGGTGCTTGTCGTCGAGCTGACCGTACGCTGGGTTGAGCGAAGGGAGCGGATCCGTGGCTGCCTCCTCGAGCTCGTGCGTGAGCACCGCAGACCGTAAATTGAAGCTCCCCATGCATCGGGGGATGATCGCGTACGCGACCTTGCTGCCGTCCCCCAGCACAGTCTCGTTGTGATAGCCGCCGAAGGTCTGGCAGCTCTTGCTGTTCTGGAAAGTGACCTCGGTAGAGGCCGGATAGAAGATCACATAAACGGTGTTGGCGTCCGGCGCGGGCCACTCTGGGTGCGTGCCGTCCAGGTTGCTCGCGAGCCACTTCTTGATCGCTGCGTCGTCGATGGCCATCGGGGGCGGGTCTGCGATCGCGACTGGCGCGGTGACCGTCGCGTCGAGCACGCCATACTCGCCCACCAACTCCTTCCAACGAGGAGAGGGCGCGAGCTTGGCGAGAAAATCGGTCGTGTTCAGCTGGTAGTCGTCGTTCGGATAGAAGGCCGGCACGACGCGCGTGTGCGCAAGCACGGGGCCGCCATTCGCGCTGACCACTTGAGGCACGTCCGGCGTGAACGCTGGGTACACGGTGCTCGGCGCGCCGTTGTCGATCGGAGAGGCGTCGATCGTTGGGCTCGCGTCAGGTGCAGCAGCGTCCTTGGGCCCAGCGGGCGTGGCAGTGCTCCCGCCGCAGGCGATCAAGCCAATCAGTAATACAGCGCGATTCATGGTCGAGAACGCTACGCGCGGCGAGCCAGCCGATCCAGCCGGAACGCGGAAAACTTGGCCGTGCCGGGTCCGCTTTGCGATGCGTGGACCATGCGTGTCGCGGCTCTCGGCCTCTTGTTGCTCGCGTCTTGCCTCGATTTTTCGGTTGGGCCGAAGGGATCCGACGCGGGAGCTTCGTCCGACTCTTCCGCTGCCAAGCAAGACGCCGCTGTCGCGGATGGAGGCTCGAGCGTAGGCATCAACTGCGGCAAAGACCCGCAGACGGGTGCGGAGCTATGCCTAGGTCTGGGTAGCTGTCCGGGCCTCGTGGTCGATCAGAACACCTTCCCAGGTTGCGGATTTCGCGTGACGGGCGGCTCCACCATCGATCTCGAGTGCGCGTGCTCGGGGTTCATCTGCCCGCTGGGAACCGCGACGAGCTGCGCGCAAGCCAAGTCGCTCATGGGCAATCAAACCTACGCCGGAGTCTGCGTCCAAGTGAGCGAAGGCCGCTGCACGGGCGGTTGAACAACTACCGATCATTGACAAGTCACTTGTCTGGATATGCGCAATGAAACCCGACGTCGTTGGTCGGGTTGGGTGTCCGTCTCGTACAACGAAAAGCTGACAGGCCACGCGTCCGATGCGGGTCGCAACACGTCCCGAGATCTCAGCCACTTCGTCCGTCCGCCGCGTAGACGTCGATCCGCAGGCGATTGACCATGCGCGGCACAATGTCAGTGTCTACGATCACCACTACCTCTCCATAAGCCGGCAGCGTGGTCATGTCGGAGCACGCCGCAGAGCGCCACTGCACAAGTGATTGCCGACAATTGACGTGTCATTGATCGCGATATGCGCAGCGAAAGCCTACATTCACGTCGAAACTGTCAGTCGGCGCGAGGCCTCGGTGATCTCCGCGCAGGTCGGTGCTCGTCCCCAACCAATCGCCGCCGACGAACGTGGTGGAGCTGCCGCCAAGACAAATCGGATTCGTGAGAATGGCAGGTTGAAGACACGCATCAGTCTCTGCAGCGTACGAGTCGCGGGCATGCTCGGCCAGGTTTCCGTTCATGTCGACGAGCTCGGCTCCGAACAGCGTGAGACGATCCCGCAGCGCTGTGCCGAACGGCTCGGGACCACCGAGGGGACCTAGCGCCACAGAAGTAGACAGACACCCCCTCGCCACACCATAGGCATAAATGCCAGCGCCGGCGCGCGACCAGATGGCGTCTGCGCATGAGGGTATGTCGAAGCCCCAAATATACGGAGCGACACCGAGCCCAGTCGCGACATATGCGAACTGCGCGACGGTCTCGAGGTCGCCGCCGCGAGACGCGCAAGC
>JANYHY010000175.1 GCA_025362165.1 Myxococcales bacterium
CGACGTGCCCGTCACGCCGCGCGCTGGCGGCTCGGGTCGCACGGGCGGAGCTGTGCCTGTCGCGGGCGGCATCGTGCTGGCGACGCACGCGATGAGTCGCATCAAGGACATCGATCGCAAGAACCTCATCGCGGTCGTCGAGCCTGGCGTCATCCTCGCGGATCTGCACGCAGCCGTGGCGAGCGAAGGTCTCTTCTATCCGCCCGACCCCAACAGCGCCGATCAGTGCATGATCGGCGGCAACCTCGCGGAGAACGCGGGAGGCCCGCGCGCCTTCAAATACGGCGTGACGCGCGACTACGTGCTCGGCGTCGAGGCCTGCTTGATGGGCGGCGAAATCGTGCGGCCGGGCAAGCGCACGCCGAAGGGAGTCACTGGCTATGACGTGACCGCGCTGCTCGTCGGCAGCGAAGGAACTCTCGCTGTCTTCACGGAGGCGACGCTCAAGCTCGTGCCCAATCCGCCGCAGCTGATGACGCTGCTCGCGCTCTACGATGACGTTCATGCAGCGGGAGAGAGCGTGTCGGAGGTGATCGCCGCGGGCCTGCGACCGCGCTGTATCGAGCTGCTCGATCGCCAGACGCTCGACGTGGTGCGCGATGCCGGCAACGCGATCGACGCTCGCGCCGGCGCGATGCTGCTCGTGGAGACCGACGGTGAGGGCGCAGAGCGCGAGGCCGAGAGGTTGGGCGAGATCATGGGCGCTCGCGCGATCGATGTCGTCGTGGCGCAAGACGAGGCGCAGCGCGCGCGCCTCTGGACCGCACGCAAATCGCTCTCGTACGCGACGCGCAAGCTCGCCAAGAAAAAACTCAGCGAGGACATCGTCGTTCCGCGCACGGAGATCGCCGAGCTGCTGCGGCGCGTGGACGCGATCGGTGAGCGTGAGCGCGTTCGCCACCTCACCTACGGTCACGCAGGCGACGGCAACTTGCACGTGAGCTTCCTCTGGAACGACGACTCCGAAGAGCCCGCCATCGAACGTGCGATCGAGGCGCTCATGCGCGCCACCCTCGAGCTCGGCGGGACGATCAGCGGCGAGCACGGCATCGGGATGTCCAAGATGGCGTACATCGAGCTCGAGCAGAGCGCCGAGCTCATCGCGCTGCAGAAGCGACTCAAGTCAGCGTTCGATCCGAAGGGCCTCCTCAACCCGGGAAAGATCTTCCCGACGGGTCATCGGGCCTGCTGAGTGGACGCAACGTCGATTTGAGCGTAAAAGGGCCACGAAATGGGTTTGCCGCGCATCACCGACCCTCGTCATGTGCCCGAAAAAGATCCGGGCGTGCTCGATCGCTTCTTCTTGTCGCTCATCAATGACGAGAGGGACCTGCCATTCTTGTGGCTGATGACGAGCTTTTCGCTCGTGGTGTTTCCCTTCGCGGCGCTCTTGTACGTGCACTTCCAGTGGTGGCTAGGCGTGCTGTACGTCGCGATGCTGTTCGGGATGTTCTTCGACCGCTGCATCTTGATGCTCCACAACTCGAGCCACCGCGTGCTGTTCAAGCCGAAGTACCGCTTGTTCAACCACTACATCCCGTGGGTGATGTGTCCCTTCTACGGGCAGCCGCCGGAGGGTTACTTCGGTCACCACATGGGGATGCACCACCCCGAGAACAACCTCGAGGACGACCTCTCCACGACGATGCCGTATCAGCGTGATCGCTTCACTCATTTCCTCCACTACTGGTTTGTGTTCATGACGACCACGATCTTTCGCCTCCCTGTTTACCTGAGCCGACACAAGCGCGGCAGGCTCGGGGTCAAGGCGATCGGCGGAGAGGTCCTCTACTTGTCTGTGTGCGTGATCGGCCTGTATTTCAGGCCTGAAGCGACGCTCGCGGTGTTCGTGATCCCGTACTTGCTCGCGCGCTTCTTGATGATGTGGGGCAACTGGGGGCAGCACGCGTTCATCCACAAAGACCACCCAGAGAACCCGCTGCTCAACAGCATCACGTGCATCAACACGCGCTACAACCGCCGTTGCTTCAACGACGGCTATCACATCGGTCACCACGTGAAGGCCAACCGCCACTGGACCGACATGCCGATCGACCTCGAGAAGAACGCGGCGCAGTACGGCAAGGAGGGCGCGGTCGTGTTCGAGGGGATCGATTTTTTCCAGGTCTCGCTCTACTTGTTCCTCAAGCGCTACGACTGGCTCGCGAAGGCCTTCGTCGAGACGGGTGATCAGCAGCGCACGGAGGAAGAGATCATCAAGTTCTTGAAGACGCGCCTGGTCCCCGTCATCCGAGAGAGCGCGCCCGCGATCGCGCAAGCGGCATGATGCAGCCTCCCCCGCCGCAATCGGTCCGGCAAGGCAGCGGGGCCACTTGGATCATCGTCGTCCTGTCGGTGGTCGGCGGATTGATCCTCGTGATCGGCATCCTCGCGGTCTTGGGCATCGTCGGCATGCGCAGATACTTGAGCGCGGCCAAGAGCGCCGAGGCGCGCAACGACCTCGGATCCATCGGGCGCGACGCCGTTGCGTCTTACGAGCGCGAGGACATCATGACGGGGTCGCTCACACACTCGCTCTGCTCGTCCGCGACGGTGCCAGTGCCCAAGAACGAGCGCGCGTTGAGCGGCAAGAAGTATCAGTCGTCGTCGAGCGACTGGATGGTGGACGCTCCGAACGGAGGCTTTGCTTGCCTCAAGTTCGAGGTGGACGACCCTCAATTCTACCAGCTCAAATACACGCGCACGGGGACCGGCTCGAAGATCGGCGACTCGTTCCTCGCAGAGGCGCGCGGAGATCTGGACGGCAACGGCGTCTTCTCCAGCTTCACGCTCAGCGGTCACGTGATGGCGGGCGACATGGTCATGCAGGACCCGAACATCAAAGAGACCAACCCTGACGAGTGAGCGGTTGAAGCCACTCCCTCCCAACTCCCACTAAACACTGCTGCCGCAGTAAGCGAGTTTGGGTCTATTCGGCGGACATCCGCCCGGAACGTACTGCCGTACGTGAGGACGGATGACCGTCGAGGAGCCCCAAAATCGCGACCTGCGGCAGTAGTGTTAGAGGCGAGCGTCGATGGCCTCGGCAGCGCGCAGCGCCATCGCCATGATCGTCATCTGCGGGTTTACGCCGAGGGGAGTCGGCAGGACGCTTCCGTCCACGACGAAGAGTCGCTCGGTCTCGTGAGTCTCGTGGGTGGGCCCGACGACGCTCGTGCGCGGATCCGTTCCCATGCGGCACGTGCCGAGCGGGTGATACGCGGTGACCTCGATGTCGCCCGCGCGCCACTTCTTGTCGCGGAACGCGCTGAGCTGATCGGCAGACGTGATCTCTTCTGCGCCGGGGAGGAACGGGAGCACGCGAGTCGCGCCGGCGGCTAAAAATAGCCTCGACAGCGTCTCGATCGCTCGGACCATCCGCGCGGTGTCGTGCTCGTGGAGATCGTAGGTGATGAAGGGTGAGCCCCCGAGACCAGGCCGCACCGCTCCGCGCGAGGTGTCTTCGATCATGAATCCGAACGTGGCCATGTTGCGGTAGCGCTCCATGACTTCCATGTATTTTGCACCTACCCACGGAACCGCGAGCGCGGTCACGTCGAGCGGTGTGGAGCCGCCCTCGAACATGATGCCCTCGTCAGCGAGCTCGTCCACGCAGTAGCCCTGGGGGATCGCGCTGCCCATGTCGATGTCCTCGTCGAACAGCGCCATCACCTTCGACGCGGGGTGGATCGAGAGGTTCTTGCCGAGCGCTTCGCTGTGTCTGCAGAGGTTCGCGTTCTTCATGAGCACCGGCGTCATCAGCGCGCCGCCGGCGATCACGACCGCCTCTGCCTTCACCGTGAAGCGGCGACCCGAGCCGAGCTTGCCTGTCACGCCCGCGGCCTTGCCGTCGTGAACGAGCACGCGCTCGACCTTCGCCGCCGTCACCAATTGTGCGCCGAGCGAGAGCGCAGCAGGTACGTAGCTCACGTCGGTGGACCGCTTCGCGCCAGTGGGACAGCCGAAGCAGCACACGCCTTGGCCGTCGCACGCTGGCGCGTTGCGCGCGAGGACATGGTGCGAATAGCCCATTTTCTCGGCCCCGCGTGAGATCACGCGACCCACGCCGCCAGTGAGTTCGAACTTCGCGGGAGTGACCTCGAGCATCGATTCGACGCGATCGTAGTAGGGGCTCAAGATGCTCGCATCGATGGGAAGCTGGAGCTCGTCGCGCCACTTGGAGAGCACGCGCTTGGGTGCGCGGTAGCACGTGCCAGAGTTGATGACCGTGCTGCCGCCGACCGCGCGACCAGCCCAGACGGGGACGTTGACGTTGCCCATCGCGATCGTGAGCCCGCGATCTCGATAGAGCTTCTTGCTCATCTCGCTGGCGCGCGCGGTGAATGAGCTGCGCCGGTGGTAGTCCCCTTCTTCGATCAAGAGCACCGCGCGCCCGCGAGAGGCGAGCTCATACGCGCACGCCGCCCCGCCCGCGCCCGTGCCGACGACGACGACCTCGCACACGATCTCGAGATCCTCTGTCGTCTTCTTGCCGTCGGTGACCTGCGACATCCATCGCGCCGCTTCGTCGACTCGCACGCGCGGCTTGTTCTCTCCCGTCGCTTCGCTCGCGCGTGCGGCACCGGTCGGGCAGCCGACGTGACGGAACATGACCGGGTCGTCGAAGTGAGAGGCTTTGATGGGTGTCATGACCGCCCGGAGGTGAGCGCGGACGAGCGGCGAACTCGAGCGGCTCCATGCTTCGAGCACGGCCTCGGCGCGATCGCGGGAGAGGCTGGAAAATGGCCGTCCCGTGCGTGCGACGCCTGTGGCCTCAGCGCTCCACAAGAGGCCCCTGATCGTGGCGAGGTGCTGACGGCTCGCGCCCTCCAGCCAACGATCGAGTCGCGAGAGTGTGCCGAGCCCGCCGCCTTCGAGGAACTGTCCGGGAGGGAGCGCCGCAGCCGCGAGCGCGAGCGCGATGCGTTGCTCTCGCGCGGAGAGCTGACTTGCGGGCGCCGTGCTGAGTGAAGTCGCGGCGGTCATGAATATTCTGTAGATGCAGAATCCTCAGAAGTCAACGCGCTGCGGCAAAGACACTGGTTGGAGAGCGACGACGAGTCATGTCGCGTCGAGCTTGCTCTGCACCATCTGCTCGACGAGATCTCTGAGCGATTGGACGCGACTCTCGTCCGCGACGTCCCCATCCGTGTTCACGACGCCGAGCGCGTGGACGACGACCGGGACGCGCTTGGGCAGCGGCGAGCCCCACCGTCCGAACGCGATCGGCAAGTTGTAGCGGTCGTCGCCGAACAAGAGCCGTCCGAGCAGCGGCTCGCGCGCGACCACTCTGTACATGTCGTCCACGCCGCACGCGGCCACCGGGATGATCGGCACGCCCGCGCTCATCGCCACCTTCACGAAGCCACTCCGTCCGCGCCAGTGGAGGCGGTGACGATCACGCGAGAGCTTGTAGGAGTCGAAGATGCCGCCGGGATACACGACCACGAGCTCGCCGCGGCGGAGCAGATCCATCGCCCCCTCGGGCGCGCCAGGGATCGCCTTCGCGAACTGCAGCGCGGGCGTGAAACCAGGCGTGCTGAACATGTTGCGATCTGCGAGCCACCACGGCGTCCTCCCGTTCTTGGCCAGGAGCGCGCCAAGCACGAACGCATCGAAGCCAAAGAGACCATGGTTGGCGACGATCAGAGCGCCGCCTTCCTTGGGGACGTGGTGAGCTCCCTCGAGGCGTGCGTCGAAGTAGCGCAGCACACGCGACAAGAGGACCTTGCCCGCGCGCGATTCGAGGAAGGAGTCCACTCCCATCACGCCAACCGTTCGCGCAAGAAGGCCTCCGCGCGCGACCAAGCCGAGATCGCGGAGCGGGTGGTGACGATGCCGATGTGACCTGGCGCGCGTCCGCCGCCGTCGCGCTCCGTGACGACATCGAGCTCGCCGCGCGCCATGCGGTGGAGCTCACCGACCGCGTGAGGTCGCGCGGCGAGACGATCGCCAACGGTCGAGAGAGAGTAGACGGGGACGTCGATCGAACTGAGCGCGGCCGTGTAGTCGTGCGCTCCGTCTGCGGAGCCCCATTTGTCATCGAAGACGAAGCGAGCGAGATCACGCATGTAGGAAGCGCTCTCGTCGTCGCTGCCCTGACGTAGCGCGCGAGCCGGAAAATAGCCTCGACGAGCGACGAGCGTCATCACCGCGCGCATCACCGCGTGCTGTACGAGTCGTACTCTCCACGAGGGCTCCGTGCGCCGCATCCACACGCTCGAGGCGATCCCTACGATCGCGTCCGCGCGCATTGTGCCGATCCCTTGCGACGCGAGCGCGACATGACCGCCGAGCGAGTGCCCGATCACGACGACCGGCTTTCCCTCCGAGCGTGCACGCGCAGCCTCGGTCACGGCGGGCAGATCATGCATCACAAAATCGTCGTAGCGATACTCGGTTCCCTTGCCGTCGCTGTCGCCGTGGCCGCGGAAGTCGACGGCGACCGTGCGCCAACCACGCGTCGCGAAGTGCTCGGCGAATCCGGCGCGCTCGAACTCACCGCGACGCGCGAACATCGCGTGCGCGAGGATCGCGGTGCCGAAGAGCTCTCCCGTTGGCTCACGCACCGACGCGCGCAAGGTCACGCGGTCCGCACATCGGATCTCGATGTCCTCGATCAATCCAGCGTCAGGACCCACGCCTCGTCCCCTAC
>JANYHY010000645.1 GCA_025362165.1 Myxococcales bacterium
CTCGATTGAGTGAGATGGCGAGCACTCTCATGGGTGGTGCGCCGGTTCGCCTAGGTCCTCGGTTGCTGCGTGCGGCCGTTATCCGAGAGAGGTCGCTCGCAAGAATCGAAGAGCAAGGAGAGGAGGCGCGAAAGCCGAAACGCCCGCTACCTGATTGGTGCGGGCGTTTCGAAAAACTACTTGCGAAGGTTGAGCGCGCCAACGACCTTGCGATACCGGTCGAGGCTGGACTTCTTCAGATACGCCAGGAGCGTACGGCGCTTCGACACCATGCGAAGCAACCCGCGCCGGGAGTGGTGGTCCTTCAAGTGGGTCTTGAAGTGCTCCGTCAAGTACCCGATGCGCTCGCTCAAGAGGGCGATCTGAACTTCGGGCGAGCCGGTGTCGGTCTCGTGCGTGCGGAACTTGCCAATGAGGTCGGTCTTCTTTTCAGTGTGAAGCGGCATGGGTCTTTCCTGACGGCTATCTTCTTAGAGGGCGCGCAGTATAGGCAAAAAGGCCCTGCCGTCAATCACCACGAGCATCAAGCCGCCGAGTCCGCCGGCCGCCGCAAAGACCGGCGAGCGCGCGGTGCTTTTTCCACCCCACCCGCCACCTATCCGCCGCAAAGACCGGCGAGCGCGCGGTGCTTTTTCCGGTGACGGCCGACCATGTCGTGCGCGCGATAGTCGAAGGACGGTCGGGGCTTTAGTGTCGGCGGGCACAGGGAAAAGTACTGCGCGTCGCCGAGCCACAACCCAACACCCCGATAGATGCCCCTTCTCAAATCTCGGTTTCGGAATCCGGTGGGGTCATCTAGCATCCCGAAACCGCATGACCGCCACTATCGATATCCTCCGAGGTGAGCTCGAGCGCCTCTATTCGCTCGAAGAGATGACGCACATGAGCCAATCGCTCCTCGGCCTCGCGCCCGAGACGGTGGGTGGCCACACCGCGAAGGCGAGCTTCGCCCGCGCGCTCACCGAGCGTTTGGCAGAGCGTGAGCAGCTAGAGGCCCTGCTCGACATCATCTTCGTGTCGAAAAAGGAGATCGATCCACGCGTACGCGACGTGGCCGCCCTCATGGGCGAGGCAGAGCTCGCGGCGGGGCAAGCGTTCGGCCCGTTCGTGATCGATCGCAAGCTGTCCTCGACGGAGATGGGGATCGTCTATCTCGCCAAGCGAGATGGCGCGGTCCACATGTTGAAGACGCTGCGTCGCGAGGCGTCGCGCGATCACCGCGCGGTTCACCGCTTCCTCACGGCCAACCGCCTAATCGCAACCGTCAAGAGCGACGGTCTGCCCAAGAACATCGACGCAGGCGAGATCAACGGCACGTTCTTCGTGTCCTACGAGAACATCGACGCGCAGCCCCTCACGGCGCGGTTCGCGCGCACGGGTCCTTCGCACGTCAACGAGCTACGCCCGATCTTGCGCGGCATCCTCGAGCCGCTCGCGGCGCTGCACAAGGCGCAGTTGGTCCACGGCGATCTCAAGATGGACCACGTGCTCGTCGCGCGTGGTGAAGGCTCCAGCTCCAAGATCATCTTGATCGATTTTGGTGGCGACAGGCTGCGTCCGCGCATGGCAGGCGCGAACGGAAACTATGGTTTCTTGGCTGTCTTCGGCTCGCCCAAGACGATCGCCCCCGAACAAGTGCGTGGCAAAGCTGCAGACGCGCGCACGGATCTCTATGCGTTCGGCGCGATGGTCTACGAGCTCTTGAGCGGCAAGCCCGTCTTCCCTCACGACAACTCCACCGACGCCGCGTTCGCGCACCTCTCGACTCCACCAGAGGCGCCGAGCGTCAAGGCGCCGCGTGGGTGGGTCACCAAGGAGGTCGACGCGTTCGTCCTGTCGCTGCTCAGCAAAGACCCCGCGCAACGACCGAAGGACGCGCAAGCGCTGCTCGAGATCATCGACGGCATCGGCAAGCCCATGCAGCAGAAGGCGCCGACGGCGTTGATGCCGCAAGACAAGGTAGACGAGCTCGTTGATACGCTCGTCGGCTCCCCCAACGATCCCGAGGCGGCGATGGCGCTCGAGCGCGCAGTGGATCAAGTCGCGGAGCCCGCGAGGATCGCAGAGGCCTTCAGCCTCGCAGCCGATCAGCTCGAGGTGAAGACCGACGACGACAAGGAGACCAAGAAGAGCCTGCTCTTCCGCGCCGCGCGCATCTTCGAGCACCAGAAGGACAAAGCGCACGCCGAGGAGATGTACGCGCTCATCATCGAGGTCGACGACACCGACGAGGTCGCGCTCGTCGCGCTCGAAGAGGTTCGCAAGAGCCAAGGCAAGTTCGCGGAGGTCGTCGAGCTGTTGCTCGGTCGCGCAGACAAGGCACGCTCCGGCGAGCCGCGCGCGCGGATCATGGCTGAAATTGGGCGGATCACGACGCACGACCTCGATGACATGGAGCAAGGCCTCATCGCGTACACGCAGGCGTTGTGCGAGCTGCCATCGTCATCGGAGATCGCGTCCGAGATCGAGCGCATCGCCGGCAGCAACGCCGCGCGATGGAACGAGGTGCTCTCCACGGTCACCGACACCATCAAGGGCGAGGTCCCACAAGCAGAGAAGAACCGGCTCCTCGCGTACTGCGGGCGTTGGTACGATCAGAAGGTGAGCCGCGCCGACATGGCGCTCATGGCGTTCCAACAGATCCTCGTGAGCGAGCCCGCGAACGACGTCGCGCTAGAGGGGCTCACCGCGATCTACCGCAAGGCGCAGCAGTGGCCAGAGCTCGCGCAGATTTTGTTGTCGCGCGCGGACGCAGCAGGATCGAGCCCACGCGGACGCGATCTGCGCTACGAGGCGGCAGAGATCTTCGATCAGAAAATCGGCGACACGAAGAAGGCGCGCGATCTCTACAGCCTGATCTTGAGCGACGATCCTGGTCACGCGAAGTCGGGCGAGGCGCTCGGACGAATCGCCGAGGCGTCGGGTGACTACAAGACGCTAGTCGGTTTGCTCGAGCGGCGAGCAGACGCGCGTGGCGGACAAGAACGCATTGATGTCATCGTCAAGCTCGCCGAGACCTACGAGGATCACCTCAGCGATCTCAACGAAGCGATGCGCCGCTTCGAGGCGGTCCTCGCGCTCGATCCGAAGCACCTGGGCGCGCTGAAGGGGCTCGATCGAATCTTCAACCGCACCGGCCGCTATCGCGAGCTGCTCGACGTGCTCGAGCGGCAGATCACCGTCGCCGCGACGCCGCGCCAGAAGATCAACCTCTACGATCGCATCGCTGCGCTCTACGACGAGGAGTTCCTCGATCACGAGAAGGCCTCGGCCGCGCTCGAGGAGATCTTGAAGGTCGACGGAACGCACGACGGCGCGCTCACAGGACTCGCGCGTCACTACCGCGCGCAGGGCAAGTGGGAAGACGTCATTCGCACCTACGAGCGCCACGGATCAGTCGCCGCGACGCCCGAGCGCAAGATGGAGCTCCTGCTCCAACGCGCGCGTACGCTCGCCGATCAGGTGGGCTCTCCAGAGCGATCGATGCGCGCCTACGAGGAGCTGCTCGAGCTGCAGCCTGGCCATGGTCCGGCGCTCGAGGCGCTCGCACGCTTGAAGGAGATGAGCGGCGACGCGAACGCAGCGCTCGGCGCGATCGAGGCGCTCGCCGCCAAGGCCGCCACCCCTGAGGCGAAAGCCGAGCAGTGGGTCCGCGCCGCCAAGCTCCTCGAGTCGCGTGGTGATCGCGACGGCGCCATCGAGCGCTACAAGGCCGCGCTCGAGGCAAACCCGAAGGACTTGGGCGCAGCGGCTGCGTTGCGCGCCGCATACGCCGCGCGAGGCGATGCTGGGAGCGTGGTCACGCTCATCGAGAAGGAGCTGCCGATCGCCGAAGGCAACATGGCCAAGGCTCGCCTGCACGCCGAGCTCGCCAAGCTCTACCGCAATCAACTCAAAGAGGACCACAAGGCCGAGGCGTCCGCGAAGACCGCCGCGCAGCTCGACCCGACGAACGCCGACGCGCAAGTCGTGCTCGGCGATCTCGCCTTCGAAGCGGGACGCTTCCTCGAGGCGTCGAAGTCCTACGAGTCGCTCGTCTCGCGCACCACGGTGCTCGCAAAAGAAGACGGCATACGCGTGCTCATTCGCTTCATCGAGGCGCAGGGAAAGATCAAGCCGTCGTCGCCTGCGCTGCCCGGGTCCTCGCCGGATCTGTCTCGACAGAGCACACCAGACGGAACCGGTCCCCGCATGAGCGTCGCGGCGCCGAACCCGCGCGTCCTCGCTGCCGTAGAGGCGCTGCAGCGGTTGTCTCCCGGAGACATGGACACCGCTGCGCGCGCGGCCAAGGCGGTGTTCGATCACGGCGAGCCCTCGATGGCCCGCAAGATGTACGAGGAGCTGCTCGACAAGGTCGGCGCGAAGATGGTGGGCGGTGATCGCGCGCAGGCGCTCTACGGCCTCGGCGAGAGCGCGCGCCGCATGGGCGATCTCGATGGCGCTATCAAGCCGCTCAAGGCCGCCGAAGACGCGGATCCCTCTAGCCCCTTGCCGCTCCGCGCTCTCTCGAAGGTGTACGAGGCGAAGGGCGATTGGAAAGAGGCCGTGAAGGCCAAGCGGCGCCGCCTCGAGATGGCCGTGGGCAACGAGCGCTTCGAGCTGTTCCTGGAGATCGGCGACATCGAGTCGCAGAAGCTCTCGGACCGAGCGAGCGCGAGCAAGAGCTACGTCGCCGCGCTCGAAGAGCGACCCGACGATCGCAAGCTCCTCACACGCCTGATGCAGCTCTACAGCGAAGAGAAGGACTGGACCAAGCTCGTCGAGGTCGTGCTCCGTCTCGCGGACTTCGTGGAGGACCCGAAGCAGCGCGCGAAATACATGCACACTGCAGCCATCGTCTCGTCGCGCCAGATCGGCGATCTCGATAGCGCGATCACCTACTACGACCGCGCGCTCGAGTTCGACCCGACGCTCACCAAGGCGCTCGATGAAGCGCTGGAGCTCCGCAAGCAGAAGGCCGATCACGACGGCGTCGAGCGGTTACTCAAGGTGCAGCTGGAACAAGCCAAGAACGCGCAGGATCGCGACAAACTCCCCAAGATCCTGGACCAGCTCGGCAAGCTCTACGAGAAGTTCCTCAATGAGCCGGAGATGGCCATCGACGCGTACGAGGCCGCGCAAGCGTTCGACCCAGACAACAAAGAGCGCAGCGAAGTGCTCGCAGAGCTCTACGCCAGCGACGTCACGCAGTACCTCGACAAGGCCGTCAAGGCACAAGCGCAGATCCTCAAGCGAAACCCGTACCGCGTCGAGAGCTACAAGCTTTTGCGCAGGCTCTACACCGAGGGCAAGCGCCCAGATCCGGCGTGGTGTTTGTGCCAAGCGCTCGCTGTGCTCAACCTCGCCGAGCCAGACGAGGAGCGCTTCTACCGTCGCCACAAAGCAGAGAACGCGGCGCCCGCGCAGTCTGCCTTCAGTGAGGAAGACTGGACGAACAGGCTCGCGCACCAAGATCTCGATCCGCTCGTGACGCGCATCTTCACGCTCGTGCAGCAGACGATCATCCACGCACGAACCCAGACGCTCGAGGCGCAGGGCTTGGATCCTCGCTACGCAATCGATCTCTCCATGCACCCGTACCCGGTGTCGCAGACACTCTATTACGTGCAAGGCGTGCTCGGGTTCCCGGCGCCGCTCGTGTTCCAGAACCCGAACGATCCGGGCGGGCTCGGCTTCGTGCACGCGCACACTCCGGCGCTCGTGCTCGGGCGCGTCGCGTTCGAGGCTTCGGTCTCCACGCAGCAAATGGCGTTCATCGCTGGCAGGCACCTCACCTATTACCGGCCCGGCTACTACGTTCGTCACCTCGTCCCGACGGGCACAGGCCTCAAGGCTTGGCTGTTCGCGGCGATCAAGCTGAGCGTGCCGCAGTTCCCGATCTCGGCAGATTTGCAGGGCCCCGTCACCGAGGCGATGCAGGCCATGCAAGCGATGACACCGGCGGACAAGGAGCGCCTCGCGAGCGTCGTGAGCAAGCTCATTCAAAGCGGCGGCGCGCTCGATCTCAAGAAGTGGGTCTCCGCAGTGGACCTCACCGCAGACCGCGCTGGCTTCGTCCTCGCCCACGATCTCTCGCTGGCCACAGAGGTGATGCGCGCGACCGAAGAGGGCGCGAGCGTGCCCTCCAAGGAGCGCATGAAAGAGATCGTGCTATTCAGCGTGAGCGAGGATTACTTTGGCTTGCGCGACAAGTTGGCGATCACCATCGAGTCGTGACCTTACTTTTCTGAAACTGTCCAATTGGAGATGAGATGAAGAACGCACTTTTGCTTGCAGCTTTGTTGGTGGCCTGTAGCTCGACGCCCGCTACGAACAACCCAGTCGACGGCGGTGGCGACACGAGCAACCCCAACAACGCGACGCTCAAGGGTCGCATCGTCGGCTTTGGCGCGGGTTCGCCCATCAAGGGCGCGACAGTCACGATCGGCACCGCGAGCGCGACGACCGACGACAAGGGCCTGTG
>JANYHY010000185.1 GCA_025362165.1 Myxococcales bacterium
ACGCCCGCGCCCGGTCCCATGTCGACGACGTGGTCCGCGGCGAGGATCGCCTCGCGATCGTGCTCGACGACCAGCACGGTGTTTCCCAGATCGCGCAAATGCAGCTGCGCTTCGATGAGACGCTGATTGTCGCGCGCGTGGAGCCCGACGCTCGGCTCATCGAGAACGTAGAGCACGCCAACCAACGCTGCGCCGATTTGCGTCGCGAGTCGGATCCGTTGACCCTCTCCAGACGAGAGAGTCTGCGCGCTTCGATCGAGCGTGATGTAGTCGAGGCCGACGTCGATCAAGAACCCGAGCCGCGCCGCGACCGCGCGCAACAGCGGCTCCGCGATCGCGAGATCGCGCGCGGAGAACAGCGCACCTTCAGCCTTGCCGACGTCGTCGAGCAGCGAACGGAGCGTGCGCAGCGGTAAGTTGCCGAGATCCGCGATATCACGCCCTGCAAGCTTGACCGCGAGCGCCTCGGGTCGGAGGCGGCGGCCACGACACACCGTGCAAGTGCGCACGACGCAGAACCGCCCGAGCTCGTCGTCCGCGATTCCGCCCTCGCTCTCGTCCGGATCGTCGTCGATTGAATCGACCGCGTCGTCTCGCTGCTGCGACTCTCCCTCTAGGCGCGCCTGCAACCGCGAGATCACGCCTTCGTAGGCCTTCTTGCCGCGCTTGCCTCTCTCGCCGTGGAGGATCGCGTTCTTGTGCTCGAGAGGGAGCTTGCTCCAGGGGACGTCCGGTGAGACGCCGAGCCGCTCCACAGCGCGCGCGAGCTCCGTGCTGAGCGCGACCGAGCCTCGGCGTCCCCAAGCGAGCACGACGCCCTCGCGAAGGTTGCGCGTGCCCTCTCCGATCGCACGCTCGGGATCGACGACGACACGCGACCCGAGGCCCTCGCACGTCGGACACGCGCCGTGCGGGCCATTGAACGAGAAGATGCGCGGCTCGATCGGAGGCAGCGAGATCCCGCAGTCCACACACGCGAAACGTTCAGAGAGCCAGAAGGGCTCCTTGTTCTCTTGCAACACGAGCAACCGGCCGTCGCCGACTTTGAGTGCGAGCTCCACCGAGTCGGTGAGGCGCGCTTTCAAGCCTTCTTTGAGCACGACACGATCGATGATCACGTCCAGATCGTGCGGGCGCTTGCCGTCGACCTGGAGCTCGTCGCCGAGATCCACGACGGTGTCGTCGATGCGGGCGCGAACGAAGCCGTCGCGCCTCAGCCGCTCCAGCTCGAGCTTGAGCTCGCCCTTGCGGCCACGACAGATAGGCGACAGCACGCTCAGGCGCGCGCCTTCTCCAAGAGAGGCGATGCGATCGACGATCTGTTGGACGGTCTGCGCCTCGATGCGCTTGCCGCAGTTCGGACAATGCGGCACGCCGACGCGCGCGTAGAGCAGGCGCAGGTAGTCGGCGATCTCCGTGACGGTGCCCACCGTGCTGCGCGGAGACTTCGAGAGAGGCCGCTGCTCGATCGCGATGGCGGGCGAGAGTCCGTCGATGCGCTCCACATCCGGCTTGGCGAGCTGCTCGAGGAACTGGCGCGCGTACGCGGAGAGCGACTCCACGTAGCGGCGCTGTCCTTCGGCGTAGATCGTGTCGAACGCGAGTGAGCTCTTGCCCGATCCGCTGGGTCCCGTGAAGACGACAAGCTTGCCGCGCGGCAGCGTGATCGAGACACCCTTCAGGTTGTGCTGCTTGGCACCCGTGACGACGATCTCGCCAGCGCCATGTTGGGCTCCAGTGCTCTTGCGCTGAGACATGGGGGTGGCATCGTAACCACAGATCGAGCCGCGCGGTTAGATCGTTGAGCTATCAACCATCATCGGGCATCGCGTTGCATCGCGCCCCACAGCACGTTAGCCAAGCGCGCGCTCGAGGTCGGCCAGCAGTGCTTGCGTGCCTTCGACTCCGACGCTCAGCCGCAACAAGCCGTCGCTCACGTCGGCCGCGAGCCGATCGGGGCCGGGCATGGTCGAGTGAGTAGTGGACGCGGGATGGACCAGTAGGCTGCGGACGTCTCCGAGACTCACGGCATGCGTGATGGTCTTGATCGCGGAGAGCGCGCGCTTGCCACGCTCGATGGCGGACAGCTCTCCCCGTGGGGCGAGCTCGAAGGAGAGCATGGATCCGAACGCGCGCATCTGCGCCGAAGCGAGCGCGTGTTGCGGGTGTGAGCGGAGAGAGGGGTGATGCACCCTCGCGACGTCGGAGCGCTCCGAGAGAGCGCGCGCGAGCTCCGCTGCCGAGAGGCAAGCCTGGCGTTGCCGCAGGTGAAAAGTCCGCAACCCGCGAGAGATCAGCCACGCGGTGAACGGCGCGAGGACGCCACCGAAGCCCTTCACCACGAGGTCTGCGCTGCGCTCCACGTGCTCGGTCGACCCGCAAATCGCGCCGCCGATCGCGTCGCCATGACCTCCGAGCGCCTTGGTCATCGAGTGAACGACGACGTCGACACCGAGCGCGAGCGGAGACTGAGCGAACGGCGTTGCGAACGTGTTGTCGGCGATCGTCAGCAGACCGCGCGCGCGCGAGAGCGCGACCACCCCCGCGATATCGGTCACGCGCAGCACGGGGTTGGACGGGGTTTCAATGTATAATACACGCGTGCGCTCGGTGATGGCGGCCTCGTACGACGCCGTGTCCGCGTCGACGAAGGAGGTCGTGATGCCGAAGCGAGGAAGGCGCTCCCGCAAGAGGCGCGCGCTCTCCGCGTACATCGATCGAGGCGCGACGACATGATCTCCGCTCTCGCACGCGCTCATGATGACGCCCGAGATCGCCGCCATCCCGCTCGCGGTCGCGCAGCACGCCGCGGCGCCCTCGAGCGCGGCGAGTTTGTGCTCGAGCGCGCGCACGGTGGGGTTCCCCCAGCGACCGTAGATGTACGCGTTGTTCTGTCCGCGAAACGCGGCGGCCGCGTGGTCCGCGTCCTCGAAGCCGAACGCGTTCGACAACACGAGCGGAGTCTCGAGCCCGCCCCATCCGTCTCGCTCGTCTCCCGCGTGAACGCAAATCGGTGCGAGCTCGTCTGCGCGAGCGTCGAGCTTCGACCGATACTCCTGCATGCGCGAACTTGAGCATCGCGCTCATCTCCCAGTCAACTCCCAGCCAACGCCTAGCCGCTCGTGTATGATCATGGGCTCTCATGCGTCGCGCATTTATCCTCTCGTTGTCCCTTATTTTGGCGTGTGGCGGAGGGATCGGCAGAGGTCCAGACGCCGCGCACGGCGGCGGAGCGAACGGCGCGGACGACTCGATCGGCGACCTTGCCGCGCGACAAGGCGGCTTGCTCGGCTCGACTGGCGGCGGCTACGAGAGCAGCGGAGTCAACGGCAGCTTCAAGCTCGATCTCGTCGAGCAGGCGTCGCCCGTGAAGCTCGATGGCACGCTACGCGAGTGGCCAGCCCGCGCGCCCGCGAAGACAGCCGTCAGCGGCAGCGCGAGCGGGACCGTGTTCTCGTGCGCGCTCCAATACGATGACTCTCGCGTCTACTTCGGCGGCGAGGTCACGACGAGCGGCCTCTACCGCACCGCTAAATTCGGCGACGACGAAGATCACGCGTCGCTCGTCATCGCGTTTCCGTCGACCGGCGCCCTCAGCGCGACGGAGGTGGCGCTGTACGCGGGCAAGCCGGGAGAGTCCTCCGGAGTCGTGAAGTACTCGAGCGGGCCCATGAAGGGACAGCAAGTACCCGGCGCGAAGATCGTCGAAGCGCCTATGGACAAGGGGTATTCGTTCGAAGCGTTGATCCCGTGGTCGGCGTTTCCGGAGGCGCGCACGACCCGCGTGGGCCTCCGCGGTGCAGGTCGTTACTACGACGCGCAAGGCTCGTCGGGCATCAAGTCCGTGCTCGCGACGAGCCAAGGCGATGTCGCTCACCCGACCGATCTCGCCGCCCTCCCGAACGAGTCCGAGCAGTCGCTGATCGAACAATATCTCACGCCCAAGGGGCTGCTCGCCGCGACGCCGCGCGCAGACGTCTACGCAGACATCAACGGCGACGGAAGCAAGGAGCGGATCGCCGTCTTCGAGCACACGCTCACCGTCGTCGGCTCCACGTATCGCAACGGCAAGGAGTTCTTCTACCGCGACCTCGGCGCCGATCTCGTCAAGCTCGACGCTCGCGACGTGACTGGCAGAGGGCGCGAGGATCTCTTGATCAGGCGCAAATTCGCCGGTTCCAGCGAACGCGAGTGGCTCGAGGTGTGGAGCTTCTTCACTGACGAGCCCACGACGACGTTCGCGCACGAGATGGCCATCACGAGCGGCGACAAGCAGATCGTCAACGCCGCGCGCGTCGGCACCAAAGAGATCGAGATCACCTACGAGCCCGCGAAGGCCTGGGACGCGACCACCTACAGAGAGCCGACCGCGAGCGACGTCGAGCCTGTGTTGCTCCCGTGGGGCGCGGTGAAGTCACAGACGTTCCGCTGGGAAGGTCAGAAATTCACCAAGAGCAAAGAGGTCGCGCAGACACCAACCGGACCGGCGGCCGTCGTGACCACCTTGCAACAGGTCAAGCCTCCCGAGCCCGCGACGCCGACCGTTCAACGCAACGCAGACGTGACTGGCTCGCTGCTCGACAAGTACAAATCCGATCAGCACCTCGGCGCGGACGCTCGACCGAAGGTGAGCCTCGAGGTGCACGTGGACGGTGACGCACGCTCCGAGAAGGTCGTGCTCATCGGCAAGGACATCGTCGTGTTCGGCCCTGGTTTCAAGGGCGGCGCCGCCTACGCGTTCATCACGCTCTCTCAGTTCGCGGACGCAGCGGACGTGAAAGAGATGACCGCGCGCGATCTCACCGGAGATGGCGCGGCAGATGTGATCGTGCGAGGCGTGCGCCACGTGTCGGCCGCAGGACAAGGTCCCGTCGACATGGACGTGATGTTCATCTACCAGGTCAAGAGCGAGACGCTCACGCGCGTGTTCTCGATCGAGTCAGGGCGCGAACAGTCGGGCAAGCGCGTGCAAGGGCTCGTGCAGTTCGTTCCCTCAGCAGACGGCAAGCACTTCGAGGTGGACGTACGCCCTGGTCGCGCGACGGGTTGGACCGACAAGACCTACCCATGGGCGCAAGATCAGCCAGGCTCTGGCGCGCTCGAGCCGCTCCTCTTGCCGTGGGGCAAAATCGATCACCTCCGCTACGCGTTCAACGGATCCCAGTTCGCAAAAACGCCCTAGTGGCCTGTTTTCCAGGGGTCTGAGTCGTTGCCCATTCCGGTGCCTGGCTTGCTGGTGCCGTTCGGCTTGGTAGTTCCGTTGGGCTTGGTCACGCCGTTGGGCCTGCCGTTTCCCGCAGGGACGAACGGCACGGGAAGTAGCTTGACGACGCGGGATGGGTCCGTCGCGTTCACGGTGATCGTCTGCGCGATGAAGCCGGGCTTGGACACGATGAGCGCTGCCGTCTCTCCATCTTTCAAGGAGACGACCACGGGGTTCTTCTGGTCCACGCCGTTGATCGTCGCCTTCGCGTCGCTCGGATCGAGCGCGACCACGACCGAGTGTGTGGCGACGGTCGGCACGACGTTCACGGACGTCGGCCCTGTCGGTGTCATCGCCGCCCCGCTCGCCGTTGGATCGCTTTTGATGTCGGCGCTCGAGCTCGAGCTCTTCGCGAAGATGCCGATGACGATCGCGATCGCCGTGACGACTCCCGCAATGCCAGCGTAGAGCGGCCACTTCGCGCTCTTGCGCGGAGGCGACGCGGGCATCGGCGCGGGCATGCCGCTCGTGCGGAAATAGTCGGCGGGCACGTTGAACCCGCCCGAGCGCGCCATCATCTCGTTGACTGCGTCGGGCATCCCGCCCGCCTCGAACTTCTCGAGGTCGGCGAACAGCGCATCCATGTTCGCGTAGCGACCCTCGGGCTTCTTGGAGAGACACTTGAGCACGATCGCGTCGAGCCCTGGCGGCACGTCCGGCTGCGGGACGAGCGCGCGCATCGGCGGCGGCGCTTTGTACATGTGCATCGTGAGGATGCCCATGAAGTTCTCCGCGTCGAACGGCACCTTGCCCGCGGACAGCTCGTACATGATGACGCCGAGGGAGTAGAGGTCCGTCGCGTGATTCACTTGCGCGCCGGCGGCCTGCTCGGGCGACATGTAATGAGGCGTTCCGAAGATGCTGCCTGCGCGCGTGAGCCGGTTCGTCTCACCAGTCGAG
>JANYHY010000192.1 GCA_025362165.1 Myxococcales bacterium
GCCATCTATCCGCCGGAACAACCGGCGAGCGCGCGGTGCTTTTCCCTGGGCCGGCCGACCATGTCGTGCACGCCATAGTGAAACGACCCCAGGCCTTCAGTGTCGGCCGGCCCAGGGAAAAGTACTGCGCGTCGCCGAGCCACCACCCACCACCCCGATAGGTGCCCCAACCAACCCATTGACGCGGGGGCCCTCGTGGCCATCTTCTAGCCAACGTGTGTCCGCACTGCCGCCAGAACGCGCCGATCGTGTATCGCGGCTTGGCAGCGTATTGCACGGCTTGCGACAAGCCGCGGCTGCCGCTCACCCAGCGCAGCCTCAACATGGCGGGACAGCCTTCGCAAATCGGCGGCACGCTCGCGCGCGTGATGGGCTGGCTCGTCCTCGCGGGCGGCGCGTTTCTCGCGCTCGCGCTCTTCGGCGTGTTCATCGCGATCTTCCCAGAGAGCTTCGCGGGCTACGTGATCGGTGGCGGCGCAGGCGTCGCGACGGCGCTCATCAGCTGGTTGCTCCTGCGCGGCGGCAAGACCTTGCAGGCCTCTGGTGTAGACGATCAGAAATCCGCTCGCGTTCAGGCCATCTTCGCGATGGCCACGATGCGCGGAGGTATCGTGAAGGCACCCGAGGTCGCGACAGCTCTGCAGCTCAGCGTGGAGGCGGCGGACGAGCTGCTCACGGATCTGGCGAAGACTCGCTCCGAGCACGTCTCGCTCGAGATCGACGATCAGGGCGGCGTCTACTATCGCGTGGACCCCTCGGGCCAGGTGCGAATGCGCGTCTATGACGCCATGCCAGGCGCGCGCGTGCGCGTAGACTCACCCGTCGAGGAGCCCGTGCTCGAGGGAGAGATCGTCGAGGACCCTCGGCGGTCGCGACGCCAAGCCCAACGCTGAGTATGCTCGCCGTGTGCGCACACTCGCACTCGTACTTGGGAGTCTCTCTTTCGCAGGGAGCGCTCTCGCTCAGGACTCTGCGCGGAACCTCCCGACGGGAGGCCGCTCGGTGCTCATGGGCAACACCGGCATCGCGCTCGGCAGAGATGGCTCCGCGCCGTTCTTGAATCCGGCGACGATCGTCGAGATCGACGACACGCAGCTGGCGTTCTCCGTGAACCTCTATCGGCTCACGTTCACCAACTTCAGCGACTTCTATCAGCCGCGCGCACCAGACGCGCCGTTCGGAGGCTTGCGCCTCGACACACGAAGCACGCTCGACACGTCGTTCGACGCGCTACCGACGACGCTGTGTCTCTTCTTCACGGTGGGAAAAGGCGGCGATCTCTCGGAAGACAAGGCCCGCGCCGGGCGACAGAAGATCGCGATTTGCTTTGGGCAGACGGTGGTGGACGACTTCATCCTGACGGCGTCGTCGGTCGCGGGGACCACGCCTACGCTCACCACAGTCGAGTCGATCTCCGCGAGTGAGCGCTTGCGCAAGGCGTCGCTCGGGCCGACGTACGGAGTGCACCTCACGGACGCGTTCGCGATCGGCGCATCGCTCCACGGAACCTTGACCAACCGGCGCACACAATGGCGCGCGACCTCGCTGAGCGCCGATCCGCAAAACAAGGCGATCAGCACGTCGTTGGTCGACGACGCCGTGGGGACCTCGTTCGAGATCACGAGCATCCTCGGCGCGACCTATCGGGCGAGCCCGCTGACGCTCGGTCTGTCAGTCAGCTTGCCAGCGGTCCACATCTATGGAGTGTCACGCCTGTCGTCGGCGAGCCAAGTGACCGGCACTGGCACCACAGACAACACGCAGACCTACAACGCGAGCGGCACCTTCTCGTCGACTCCTCCGATGCGAATCGACTTGGGCGCGGGGCTCTCGTTCTCTCGCACGACGCTGGAGCTCGACGTCGGCGTCTCGGTCCCGTGGCCGCAGGCCTACGACACGACGCTGCACGGCACGCAGAGCAGCGTGAGCAACGGGCAAGCGCTCATCAAGCCTTTGGATCAAGACTTCGTCGCGCCCGCGCGCGCGGCCATCGGCATCGCCGCGGGCTTCGAGCACAGATTCTCGCAGTCGTTCGGCGTGCTCGGCGGCGCGAGCGGCGACGTCTCCGTGGCACCCAACGACGCGCTCACCTCGACTCCGTTTCACGACTATCCCGCGCGTCAAAACCGATTAACGGCGAGCGTGGGATTCGGCTCGTACGGCGGCGCCACGGAGCTGCTCGTAGGGACGGAGCTGTCTTATGGCTTCGGCAAGCGCTACGCCCCGGACATCTACTCGCTCAGTCCTTCGTTCTCGGTGGTCGACACGCAGACGTTCGCCGCGATGCTCGTGATCTCTGGCGCGGCTAATTTCCAGACACTTCAGCGCGCGATCGACACCGTGCGACAGGTGGTCACTCCGAAGAAAGACCCAGAGCCCCCGAACGAACCCAAGTAGAGAAGTCCCCCGCTCAGGGCACCAACAGCACTTTGCCTTTGGCCTTTCGGTCATGCAGATATTGGTGCGCCGCCGCGGCCTCCGCGAACGGAAATGTCTTGTCCACGCGCGGATCCAATTGGCCATTATCGAACATGGCAATCAGCTCTTCGAATTGAGGAATCAACAAATCTAGTTGGTCCATGAGGGCGAGCATGTTCGTGCCGCTCACCGTACGGTTGGTCTCCATGAGCTGCATGGGGCTCCACTTCGGCACTCTCATGAAGGCCATCGCCGCGCGGAAGATGCTGCGCTTCTCACCGCCCACTGCCGCCGAGAATCCGAAGCAGACGAGCCGCCCGGCGGGGGCGAGGAGCGAGAAGCCGTCCGTCCACGACCGACCGCCAACGGGATCGAGCACCAGATCCACGCCCCTGTCGCCGACGATCGCGCGCACTTGGGGTACGAGCTCTCCGGCTGCGTCGACGCAGTGCTGTACACCGAGCGACCTCAAGAACTCATGCTTGTTGGCGGAAGCGATCCCGATGATCTCGCAGTCGCGCGTCTTGGCGATTTGGATCGCGGCGAGCCCAACGCCGCCTGCGGCAGAGTGGATGAGCACCCTGGATTTGCGGCGCAAGTTGCCATTGCCCAACATCATGTGATGCGCGGTGATCGAGACGACAGGGAGCGCTGCTGCTTGCTCGAACGTCATCTTGGCCGGCATCTTCAGCACGTTGCTCGCGGGCAAGACGATGCAGTCCGTGTATCCGCCGAAGCGCGGCATCCCGAACACGCGCTCTCCGATCGACAACCCAACGACGCCCTCACCCAACTGGTCAATCTCGCCCGAGACCTCGTATCCGATGACACAAGGAGGTTTGGGCGCCTCCGGATAGAGGCCCATACGCGCCATCAAGTCGGCGAAATTGATCCCGGCCGCTTTGACTCGAATGCGAACTTGTCCCTCCCCGGCGACGGGATCGTCCGACTCTTTGACTTGGAGGACCTCTGGAGCGCCGTGACGCGTGATGACGACTTGCCTCACCGCCCAGCCTTGGTCATCGCGGGCTTTCGATGCACGCGTCGCGTTTCGTCTATTTCGTTATTGTCCTCTTCGAAGCTAATCGGGATATCGACTCCCTTCGCGGTCGCGGTCGCGCCGGGCTTCTTCGATGAGGACGGCATCGCGTAAGGGCCAGTCTCATCCAAGTCGGTATCGCTAGGAGCGGGCGGGGGAGCGACGGACGGCTTCTTGGTGATCTCGGGGTCGGGCAGGTTGTTCGCCGACATCGCCGCGAGCGCGGCCTGCGCGATCCCGACAGCGGGCGTCTCGGTGACGATCGTGGCGGCCTCTGGCGGGTCGGTCTTTTCGGCGGCCTTCTCGGGTGTTGGTGTCAATCCGACTTTGATAGCGAGCGCGTCCAACAATCCAATCAACGAGTCATTGTTCGTCTTGGCGATCAGCTTGTCCCAGCCGATTGCTTGCAATAACCCCTTATCGGTTCCGTCTTGGGAGGCGTGAACTTGCTTGATCCACGCGGAGAGGTCCTCTTTGCCAAGGGCCTCGCTGACGACGTCCGTGCCTTTGTGCGTCTTGGACTCGAGGTGTGCGAACATCCAAGCGGCGTCGAACAATCCCAAATCATATGCGGCGACTAGCGCCTTCGAGAGCGCCGCTTTGGTGAGCCCGCCCGCGCGCCAGAACGACCACCACTCGGCGAGCGGCACCCAAGCGATCGTGATCGCCGCCGAGAGCCCCTCTTCGAACGCCGCGGGCGAGAGGTCCGTGGCGATGAGCGCGTCCGACACGACCGACGCGACCTTCTCGTCGCTGTCGCGCAGCGCCGCCTTGCTCCCACGGATCCCCCAGCCGCTGATCACGGGACCTCTCACGTCCTTCGGCACGTGACTGAAGATCCGATCTTGCGGCGTCGTCTCCGATTGAGTGAAAAAGTGTGCGACGAATTGCTGCGCCGTCTTCACTCGCCCTTCAGGGGTGCGCCGGTGCTCCTCCACCGTGAGACAAAAGCGAGTGAGCGCCGCTTGGAGATCGTTGCGCGGAGGTGCCATTCGCACGAGCGTATCGTAAGTTTCAGTCCATGCCTTTGATATTGGCGACCGGATAGAGGCGATTCGCGACGCGCGCGATCCCCTCGTTTTCGAGCACCGCGAGCACTGAATCGAGATCTTTGTAGACGCGCCCACACTCGTCCAGAGGAGTGCGCTTGGTGTTCGTCGCGATGCCTTGTATGCGGATGCCGCTGAAGCTCCGCGAGACATGGCGCATCTCGGCGTCGATGGCGTCGTGGTCCTTCTCGAGTGTGCGCTTCGCGACGCCGCGCGCGAGCAAGCGCCCCGAGCCGTGATTGACGGACAGGCCGCTCTTGGACGCATCCGCACACGCGAAAAGGATCGCCGCGCCGTCCAGCATGGATCCAGGGATCAAACATGGGTGCCCAGTGTCCTCCCACTTCGTGCCCGCGAGCTCCGGGTGGCCCGCCGGGAACGCGCGAGTCGCGCCCTTGCGGTGCACGAAGCCCCGCGACACCGTCCCATCCGGCAGAGTGATGGACTCTGCTTGAACGAGGTTGTGAGATATTTCGTAGTAGATCTCACCGCGCACCTTGAACACGCGTTCGAGCGCGTCAGACACGCACTCCGCGATCATGTGCCGATTCGCTATTGCGTAGTTGGCTGCGCTGTTGTGATGAGCCCAATACGATTTGCCAAGCGGCTCGTCCGCATACAACCAGCTCTCTTCCCGGCGGTTGCTAGACAATCCGCGCAGCCGCGCCCCCTCGTAGAAGAAGTGATTGGCGGTCTGCCACCCGTAGCCGCGCGAGCCGCAGTGGACCATGACCCATACCTCGCCGGTGTCCTTGTCCACCTGCATCTCGATGAAGTGGTTCCCTCCGCCGACAGAGCCGAGCTGTGCGATCACTTTGCGTCGCGCGCGATCGATCAAGTCGAGATCAACGTCGTCGGCTACTTCGATGAACTGGCGCTCGCACACCTCCGCGCGGACACCGAGCGCGCGTGCGCCGTGGCGTAAAATAGCCTCCGCCTTGCGCTCCGCGATCTTCGGCATGAGCCGAGGTCGCTTGCTGCCGATGCCTGTCGCGACGCGCAGCTCCACCTCTTGGATGAAGCGGTCGCGTACTTCGATATCTACCAAGTCCGCCGCCGAGATACCGGGCACGCGCATGTAGATGACACCGCAAGAGATGTCATATCCCGAGCCCGCCTGCAGGATGGTGTTGTCCGTGACGATGACCGAGCCGACAGGCACCCCGAAGCCGACGTGCGCGTCCGGCATGAGATAAGCGCCAATCACTCCTTCATAAGAAGCAGCGCTCGCGACCTGTCGCCAGAGAGACTCTTCACTCTGCATGAACAGGCTCTCTGAAAAATAGGCGTGCACGTCCGTCTTCATCTTCGCCGTGCGCGGCAAGACGTAGTGGTTGTCGCTGACCTTGGTAGTTGCGGCCTTGAAGCTCATCGTGGGTGACTTTGACGCGTCGGCGTTTTGCTCCTGACCAACATAACTCTTCGTCAGGTCACGGCATCGAGGCGCGTCCGTCGTCCTTGAAATGAGCCTCTTGATGCGACGAGTGTCGCAGCCCCGCTGTCTACGAGGTGAGACGGGTGCGAGTCCCGTAAGAGGCGCGAGGCCGTAGCTCAGGTACGAGAGCGCCGTGGGGCCGCCTGAGGGTAGCCCCACAAAAACGGAGACGCCGGTGGAAGCCCGGTCGGCCTCACCAACAGCACTGCTGCCGCAGGTCGCGATTTTGGGCCTCTTCAGACGGTCATCCGTCCTCACGTACAGTAGTACGTTCCGGGCGGATGCCCGCCGAATAGGCCCAAACTCGCTTACTGCGACACCAGTGCTGGCGCTGGGTCTGTGGCGCTAGTTGCCAGTTGTTTTGAGCTGATTCTCCGATGAGGAGCGTGGTCTGCAAAACCGCGCGGGAGGGTTTGACTCCCTCTCGGCTCTCCAAGGGAACTCGGAGGCTCGAGAGTGGTCCATGTTGAGATGCGATTGCTCGTGCTTCTTTTTCTCGTCGCGTGCAGCAGCGCACCGGAGGCAACGGCGCCGCTCTACGCGCCGACCTCGTCGCCTGTGACTTCGGCGGAGCCCATTAGGGGTTTGCCTCCTCGAATGGCAGGGGGTTGCCAGAGTCTGCCTACGTGGGGACTGAGCGGGCAGCGTGCGCGCAAGATCGAGTATTGGCATCCGTCGCGCTGAGAGCACATGGTCCATGAGACCGCGCGAAACACGATAAAGCCGATTGGCCATTTGTCGTCGCCTTTGGCGAACGACAACCGCTGAGGGGATTGGCTTTGCCAGCACTAGGAGGGCACGGCGTTCCGATCGGCGCGCGTGACGCATGGGAGGGCGCGACCTCATTCGGGCTGCGCGCAGCATGCAGGCCTCGCGTTCGACCTCGGTCATTAGCCCGCTACCTAAGAGACATGTGTGGCATCAGAGGGTGAAATGAGCCGCCCCATCCTCGACGAGTCGAAGCTTCACCCCGCCATCCGAGAAAAAGTCGGCAGCTACCAAGCAGACATTTTGCGCGAGGTTCAGACCGCCATCCGCGACAATGATGTCGTCGTCGTAGGCATGAGGATCAACCCAGCCCCGAAGCGCGCGATCAAGGCGCTGAAGGCCGCGGGCGTGAAACATGTGTATCTCGAATACGGCAGCTACTTCAGCATGTGGCGCCCCCGGCTCGCGCTCAAGATGTGGACGGGCTGGCCGACGTTTCCGATGGTGTTCGTCAAAGGCGCTCTCATTGGTGGCGCGGACGACACCGAGAAACTCATCAACAGCGGCGAGCTCACCAAGTTGGTAGACGCCAAACCGAAGAGCAAGTCCGAGTCGAAGTCCGAGACGAACTAGCCCCGACCTCTTCCCCCCCGCACCTCTCTCGACCCGCACCTTTGCGTGACCCTGACCGCTCCCGCGTGAGCCCGGTCAGATCGGTTAGGCAGAGGGGCGCGTGCGCGTAAGAGGGTTTCTGGGCATAGGGGAGAAGGTCGAGTGACCGCTCGGCGGCGTCAGCCTTTGTGTTGAGCGACGTCGGTCATCCCAAGGCGCTTTCTCTCCGTCCCGACGGAATCGGGCACGGGTCTACGAAGCCTGTTGTCCAGGTTCGACTCCTGGCGGAGAGGCCCTGTGAGGTCGTGCGCACGGCCTCATTCCGACGTAGCCCAACGTGGTAGGAGGCAGCGGATTTCCAAATCCGCACAGCGGTGGTTCGAATCCACTCGTCGGTACTACATTATGACAATACCAAGTACATAACCGATTATCGAGGCTCGCTTTCATCATGCGTACGTTGATGCTCACTCCCTGGATGTCACCCCACGAGGTCATTTCGTGGCAGCGCGCGATCGTGCTGTCCATCCTCGGCAAGGTGGAGGTCGTGGCGGAGTACGACGAGATCGTGCGCTCGCCTTCGATCGAGCTCCGTACGCCAGCAGTCGTGCGCATCACGCGCGGGCTGTTGCCGAAGAAGCGCCCCATACGGTTCTCACGCAACAACGTGTACTCGCGTGACGGTTTTCGTTGTCAGTACTGCGGCGAGCAGAAGCTCAAGGCGGAGTTGAACTACGACCACGTCATGCCGCGCGTCCGCGGCGGAAAGACCGACTGGGACAACATCGTCACGTGTTGCTACGCGTGCAACGACAAGAAGGGCGGTCGCACGCCGGAGCAAGCGAAGATGCGCTTGCTCAAGAAGCCGAGCAAGCCCACCTGGCTGCCCGCCTTCGCGGCGCTCGACGTCGACAGGGACAAAGTCCCGGAGCCCTGGTTGGCGTTCTGCATGTGACTCCAAGACCTCCTCACTAGTGGTCAATCGCTAGTGGGGAGTTCCTGGAGTTGGAGGGAAAACTGATCGAGCGATCAGGCCTGTTTCGAAAACAGTGCGCGCCACAACGGCGTGGGGTGCGAGTCCTCTTCCCTCCGCTTGCGGAGCGTGAAGGGTTGCGTTGCCGCCGTGATGCTCGGGTTGAGCTGTGAGCTCTTATAAGGCTTGCGGTCGGGTTCGAATCCCGAACGGCGGACTAGGGATTAGAGACTCGGCGGTAGAGGCGGTGGGGGACTGCGTACAGCAGTGGGATGCGACCTAGCTCGGGGGTGTCTAGGTCTCGGTCGAATTCATAGTGGGTTGAGACTCCGACTTGCTCGAGGAGCGTGTCGCCGTCGATGAGCAATATCCAATCGGGTTTTGTGCGCTCGATCCATTCGCCATACTGGCTTGGCGTGCCGATGCCCGCGCGCGTGGCGTCGTAATAGGCGAGCCATGGGGCCTGCTCGTCTGCGTGTCCGTTGCGCAGCGCCAACATGGGCGACAAGGGGCAGAGCACCGAGCCGCGCAGCTCTCGGACCGAGGACGAGAGCGCTTGGCCTCGCGCGACATCCTGACGCGTTGGGCGCAGTCCCTCACCGTTCATCCACAGTGACGCTAGCGCTGCGGCACATACCCCATGGACCGCGGAGAGCGCGAGCGCGCGTCGTGGACGAGCCAGGTCCACGACGAGCATCAGCGCGACAGTGCCCGCTGGGGCGAAGAGCGGGATGAAGTTGTTGATCCATCCGCCCTCTTTCACGAACGGCAGCGCGGCCGCAGGGATCGCGCCGCAGAGGAGCGCGAGCCAAGTCGCCGTACGATCGCTCAACACGCTTCGCGCGCGCGCGATGACGGCGAGCGGAAGAGTCGCGAGGAGCCACGGGATGCGCGGCCCAAACCAGATCGCCGCGTCGAGCCCGCGCTGCCACTCGAGCGTGT
>JANYHY010000200.1 GCA_025362165.1 Myxococcales bacterium
GACTTCCAGCGTCGTCCAAGAAGCACATCAGCGGTACTTCCAATAGAGCAAACCAACGACGATCAAGACCAACATGAGCGAGACGATGCGCGTGCTGCGGACCTGCGATTGCTCGAGCTCCGGCAATCGGCGGCTGAAGAAGCGCCATCGACGGTGCTCGACGTCGCCTGTTGCGACCTTGTAGCGATACGACGCGATTGGGGTGAGCGGGATGCCGAGAGCGACGTTCCACAGGGTCCTCACCTCCGATCCGCACGTGTTGCAGCGGCGCTCACCGAAGAGCCAGAAGCTCCGTCCGAACAGGTAGCCTTCGCTGACTTGCCCCGCGGTCTCGTGGGTTGTCTCCTTGCGGCACGAAGCGCAGAAAGGGCCTTTCTCTTCCGGCGTGGTTGCGGCTTCGGCCTTTTTCTTCTTCTTCTTGGGCGTTGGCGCCGCAGCGGCGGGCGCTTCGGGCTTGGGGAATGGAGCGCCGCAGCCAGAGCAAAACTCAGCGTCGTCGTCGCTCTCGCTCCGGCCGCACTTCAGGCACACGATACTCATCAGTCAGTCACGATATCGGACATCTCCGCCGATGGATCAAACAAGTCGGTCTCTGACTCAGGCTTCGCGCTGCCGAGCACCCGCCCCGAACCTCGAACGCTCTTTGCAAGCGATGATCGCGATCGAAGATGTCGTTAGTCCATCGCATTTGGCTTCATGAGTTGAGATTGGCTCGACAGACAGGCACAACCGAACGCCACCACCAGCGAGCGCAAACGCGGACTGTCCCAACGCCGAGCGTCTCAGCAGCTCGACCTCAGCCCAGCACGCGCGATATCTCTCGCGGCTCTCCGGGCACATAAGTGTTGCCGACTTCCCAGAGACGAAATCCCGGACGCAAACGCAAATAGATCGCGCGCACCGCTTGTAGCGTTGCGCCGCGGGGCTCCTGCCAGCGCTTCTCTTTCGCAATGCGCAATAGCCCGGACTCGTGTTTCGCGAGGTGCTCGCGCCATCGCGCCAAGTGGGGAGTCGCTACCAGACTATCGCTCTTGTCGAGATTGCAAGTCGGGTGTGCCACGACGAGGTTGTCGAGCGCGTTGGTCGGGTGCCGTGCCCAAGGCACGAAGTGGTCGACGTGGGAGCTCTTGCCAATACCGCGCTGGCAATAGAAGCAATCGCCGCCCTGGAGCTCGAGCAGCGGCGCGCGCACGGGCTCGAGCGCCGTACGGTCGACGCCGAACAGGAACTCGTCGAGCGCGGCCTCGTCGAGCAGATCGTCGTTGAGCCGCGTGATCATCGCTGCCCATCGACGCTCAATCATCGGGCGCAGGAGGCCGTTCAATCGCACGAGATACTCGCCGACATTGGGACGAAGTAATATTCGATTGTCGAATCGACCCTCGTCGAGGAACTCGGCCCGCGTGATCGAGTCGGTCCAGCCAATCTCGTACAGGAACGGCGCGTCGTCGCCCTCGTCGAGCATTCGCTGCAGCTTGGGAAGCGGCATCTCGATCAGCTTCCACTCCACTGACCGCTCCAGCAGCGCGAACGCCTCGGGAGCCGCGACTCTAGCGCGAGCGAGCGCCGCTGACGGGTCCGGCGCGCGCTTCTCTCGAAAGCGCTGTATCGCAGTGACGATCTCAGCCTGACCACGAGTGTTCTGTCGGAGCACGCGCGCCGCGTCGACCCGATGCGGCGCGTTGAACGATCGTGCGTGGGGCCAATACAGCTCCACGACTCGCTCGGCGAGCTGCGCGGTGGTGATCGACTCCGGGGCCGCGCCCCTCTCGGTGGACTTCGTGAGGCAGAGATCCATCAACCCCAGGAGCACTCCGTATTTGTACGTCGCCGTCTTGCGCCCGTGCTCGAGCACGGAGATGAGCCGCTCGGCAAACTCGAGCAGGTCCCGCGAGGCGTCCATGGAGCGATGCTACACGTGCGGTGCCCGTGATCGTGGAGGTTCAAAGCCACCAAGAGCGGGTGACTGAGTAGTCGTTCACAACACCTCTCCATTGGAACACGGTGTTTGGGGCTGCCAACCGTTGTCGTTGGCACAACCACGAAGGGTCGGGGCTCGTCGTGTAGTCACACGCTAGTGTAAGGACCAGCACGGTGTACGATACGCGATCCCCAAAGCCCCGCGCGATATGCGTGTAATGTGAGCGCCATGCGAAGTTTCGGATTCTCTTGTTTGGCGCTCTCGATCGCGTGCAGCGACTCGACTACCGCGATCACGCCTGCGGACGCAGGAAATACGGCTGATTCGAGCGATAGCTCCGTCGCGGCGGTGGACGCGAGCGACGCCGCAGACGCCTCGGACTCGGCAGACGCGGCGGTCGTCACCACAGTGCGCGTTCACTATCCTGTTGGCCAACAGGCCATCACGCTTCGCGGCAGCGGCGGCGGACTGAACTGGACGACTGGAGCTCCCACGACCGGCTCGGCAGAGGTGTACAGCTATTCGATCACGAACCTCGCTACACCGATCGAATTCAAGCCGCTCCTCGATGACAAGACCTGGTCGCGCGGGTCCAACTACCACCTAGCGCCCGGCGCTTCGCTAGACGTGTATCCGCACTTCACGACGACCAAGGGCAAGGTCGTCACTCTCATCGCTTCATTTCACTCTACGACGCTCAACAACGATCGCGCGATCTACGCATACCTGCCGGCGAGCTACGACGAGAACACTGACGCGACCTATCCGGTGGTCTACATGCACGATGGTCAGAACCTGTGGGCCGCGTTGCCGCAGCTTGCGTTCGGCGCACCGTGGAACGTCGACACGACATTCGACACAGCGACTGAGAGCGGCGCGTGCTCGTCAGCCATGGTCGTGGGTTGGGGGGCGCAGCCGCTCGGCGGCCAACCAGCGCTGTGCACCGGAGACGGCGATTGTGGCGTGTCTGGCTCGTGCGCCACATTCCCAGAGGCCATCGTCATCGGAGTCGCGAACACGAACAAAAGGATCTACGAGTACACTCCCACTACCGACCCAAACACACAGGGTGGTGGCGGAGCGGATCTGTACCTGCAAATGCTCGTGACGGAGCTCAAGCCAGTCGTCGACGGCAAGTTGCGAACGCGGCCGGAGGTTGCGTCCACGTCGCTCGTCGGCAGCTCGCTTGGTGGCCTGGTGAGCGCTTATGCGGGCCTTAAGTATCCGGATGTCTTCAGCCGGCTCGGTGAGCTGTCGCCGTCGACTTGGTGGAACAACGACGTGATCGTCGGCCTCGTGCAAGCGACGCCACTACCGCCGAAGCGACCTGTGATCGTGTATGTCGACTCCGGCCAGGGCAACGTCGACGATCAATCCGACACCGACAAGCTCGCGCAAGCCTATCTCGCGCTCGGCTACGTCGACGGCACTACCTTCCGTCATGTCGTCCAGCCGGGCGCAAAGCACGACGAGACCTATTGGGCACAGCGCCTCCCAGGTGCCCTGCAGTTGTTGCTAGGTTCCCGCTGAGCGTGTTCGCAATAGTCACGCTTGGCGCGTCGTAGTCTCCTCGATGCGATCGGGCGTGCGCGCGGTACTCGGTGGCGGAATCGTCTGATCACCAGCCAAGCGATCGGATAGGGTCGGACGATGGCGTTTTCTCCAGACCGTTACCTGGACGCGCTGACGTTCGCCGCCCATGCGCACGGTGAGCAGAAGACGCCCATGGGGCTCCCTTACCTCGTCCACGTCACATCGGTCACCATGGAGGTGATCGCTGCTCTTCGCACCGAACCTGGCCGGGACGAGGACCTCGCGGTCACGTGCGCGCTGCTTCACGACGTCGCCGAGGACACGACGACGACCTTGCGCGAGATCGAACTGGCGTTTGGAGGGCGCGTTGCTTCTGGAGTCTCCGCTCTCACCAAGAACCCAAAGCTTCCCAAGCCTCACGCCATGGCCGACTCGCTGCGGCGCATTCTGGAGCAGCCTCCGGAGATTGCGATGGTCAAGCTCGCCGATCGTGTCACCAACCTCGCCCCTCCACCGCAGGCGTGGAGCACGGAGAAGATTGCTACGTACCGGGAGGAAGCGCGCGCCATCCTCTCCGCTCTGGGCGGAGAAAGCCCAGTTCTTGCGGCGAGGCTCCAAGCACGGATTGACACCTATCCGGCTGCGCCCGCAGGTGCGCGTTCGGGAAAGATGGTTTAGGGGGGACCGGTCAGAGTCGATGGTGTAAAAGATCCTGATGAAGCTCTCAGGCTCGCTTGTCGGCAAACTCACGATCGTCGCGGTCACTTCGATCACCATCGTCGCGCTTGACTGCGGAGGGGACTCCGTCACAGCACCGAAGACCTGCGTCGCGAACGAGCTGCTGTGCGGCACCGCGTGCATCGACTCCGCCACAGATCCTGCGAACTGCGGCGCGTGCGGCGCGGCGTGCAAGCCAGGCGAGGTCTGCGGCTCGGGAGCGTGCGCGCTCACTTGCTCGGGCAACTCGAAGCAGTGTGGACAGTCCTGCTTCGACACCCAGGTGGATCCCGCGAACTGCGGCGGCTGCGGCAAGAAGTGCGACGTCGGCCAGGTGTGCAACGCCGGCGCGTGCGGTGCGCAGTGCCCCGACGCCCAAAAGCTCTGCGTCGCCGATGGCGGCGCGGTCTCGTGCGTGACCACGACGACCGATCGCGCCAACTGCGGTGGGTGCGGCGTCACCTGTGACACGGGCAAGGTCTGCAACGCCGGGGTGTGCTCGGACTCGTGCGGCGCGGGCGGTACCTTCTGCGCCGGAAACGGGATGCCCTACTGCGCGCTGACTGAAGTGGACAACGCCAACTGCGGCGCGTGCGGGAAGGTGTGCGGCAACGGGCTCGTCTGCGCGGGAGGCAAGTGCGGCGGTAACTGCGGTCCCAACGAGATCCTCTGCCCAGGGCAAGACGGCGGCGCTGACTTTTGCGCGGTCACGCAGTCGGACAACGTCAACTGCGGCGCGTGCGGCAACGTATGCGGTCAAGGCCTGCTCTGCTCTCTAGGCAAGTGCGTCTCACAGTGCGGTGGGGGCCTCACCCAGTGCGGGAAGCAATGTGTCGACACCCAGAGCGATCGCGACAACTGCAATGGTTGCGGGGTCACCTGTTCGGGCGGCACCCCGCACTGCATCGGCGGAACGTGCGGCGCGGGCATCGTCTACTCGCAGACGTTCCCCACCGGCATCGTCAAACAAGGCGACGTACAGTGCACCGAGTGGACGAAGTTCCAATCCGATCTCGTCGGCGTGTTCAGCACGGTCAAGTTCTACGGCTCGAATGACTTGACGGGCTACACCTGCGCCGGCGCCGACGCAGACACGATCTGCCAAGCGCTCCACAAGTCGGGCAGCGTGAGCGTCGTATGCAACGGGCACACGTGGAACGTCGACTTGTGCGGCAGCGGCACCGAGCTCAACGTCGATCAGGTGATCTGCGACTGCGCGGATCCCGCCTATGTCGTGCGACCCTGCATCGACGACGACACCTGGGGCGGCATCAACGGCCCCACGTGCAGCGCGAAGGGCCAGTCGATCACTGTCGAGTGCCAATGACGATCTCCTTGGAGCGAAGGATCGCCTGAAGCACTGTTTTGGGTCAGCCGTCGTCTTCTGCGAGGACAATCAGGCGATCGCCTTTTTTGGGAACGAATGGTGCGGTGCGCTGGGCGAGCGGTGGGTTGAGCACCAGGCCATACCGTTGGGCGGCGTCATCCACGTACACCTGAACTCCCATCGCGACTTCGTTGCGCACCTTAGCCGCGAGGATCAAGTGCTCGAATGTGGTGGGCTGCCCTAGTGGCACATAACAAGCGATGTCTTTGATGTAGATCTCGCTGCCGTCGGATTGGAACAAGTCCTCGAGCACAGGACGGATCCTCGGCTCGTAGGTGATCTGCGCCAGCACCATGCTCACCATCTCGTTCGAGATGACGACGTCGCGGATCTCCGTAGTTGCCGCCAGCTCGCGGTTCTTCGGGTCGAGGATTTCGCTGCAAACCTCCTGGCCCTTCACTCCATGCCGCTGACGAAAATCACGCAGTAAAAGCAATGCGATGATCGCGCGCGTGTCGGACTCTTCGACAGTCGCCTCGCCGCCTGCATCCGCGAGCACCATCACTGTGGGGTAGCGCTGGGGTTGCAGCTGCTCCATGAGTTTGCGATTGGTGAACTCGCCCACGAGGTGGTGGACCTGAACCTTCTTGGGCGGTGGGCACTGGTCGGTGAGCAACGCGATTCGTTCCTCCATGGGGATCGAGTTGACGAGCGTCACGCTGGACCCAGCTCCGACGTAATTGTCGAACTCCTCCATGATGGGGAAGATCTTCCCATTCCAGCCGAGGATGAGCAGATGCTCCACCGGTTTTTCGGCCTCGTGTTGCGGGATGGTGATGGCGGCGAGGTTGATGGGGCCGCGTGGTTGGAACTGGACGTTCGCGTCTTCGGCGAGGATGAGCAGGCCGTCGTCGGGTTGCATCACATAGTCGGCGGGCGGATTGAGAGTGTGCCCGACCGAGGTTAGCTTCGAAGTCCCCACGACCAGCCCGTTCGGGAAATCCAAGAGCAGCTCTCCGAAGCGTCGACCCGCGACTGGGAACTGTTTGACGTGCATCTCGTTGCCCTCGAAGCGAAGCAGCTCGTCGTACACGAGCGACAGGCCGCTGATGCGCGAGGTCTGCAGCAGGATCTTCGAGATGATCTCGTTGGTCTTGATGACCTCTGCGCGCCCACCGCTCGCGATCGCCGCAATTTCCTGGCTCGCGGGGTTCATCACTTCGGCGGTCACGCGCACCGTGCCGAGCTTGCCGTCAGGGTGATTGAAGATCGCGAGCAGCGTCTTGATGATGCGACCGTCTGCCTTGTCCGGGGAGTCGGCGTCCTTGTCGTCTACGAGGACCACGATCGCTTGCGCCTGCGCGAACGACACGCGCGACAGGTCATTGAGGTTCATCGAGCTGCCCGACCGCACGACTAGCTTGACGCGTTTTTGGTGCACGACCTTGTCGCGGAGCTTGGCCTCCATCTCGAGCTTGTCGTCGTCGCCCATGACCACGACTGTGATGTGCTTGGTCGCGTACGCTTCGGAGATCTGATCGATGACCGAGTAGATCTTTTCTGACCATCCAAGAATGAGAAAGTGACCTTCCTCCATCACTGGCGAACCACCTCGCTTGATGTCGTCGAGGCGTTCTTGGAAGTTGCCGGCGAGTGATGAGATGAGCAAGCCCGCGACGATGACGCCTAGGATGGTCGTGCCCGTCGACACGAGACGGTTGACCGCTCCAGCGTCGTCCGCCATCGTTCCTGCGTCTAAAATGCGGCCAAAATAGTGCCAAAGGCGATCGCCCATGGCGACCTGACCTCCCTCGGGCGCTTCAGGTCCGACCCCGAGCACGAGCGAGATCGCTGTGAAGACGAGCACAACACCGATCGTCAGAACGAAGAGAAAAAACAGTTGTCGGCCCGCGCCTCCGCTCAGGAACTCATCGCTCCGGTAGCGCAGTTTTGCCCTAAATCCTCGCTCGATCGCCATTCACTCACCCCAAGAAAAAGGAACCCCGCATCGCGCGCAGCTCTACCACCTACGCGCGGCGAGCGGCAGGCGTTTGTAACGCTACTTCTTGCGGACGGTGAGCTCGATGTCATCGTGGTAGACGTCTGCGTAGCCAAGCTCGAAGATGACTCCGCCCCAGTCCGCGCTCTTCTTGACGGTATCGACGACGAGCGACTTGTGATCTGCGCCGCGGCTCACGTCGATTTGTAGCTGCTCGATTTCGGGCACTGGGCCCGAGACCATCAGCTTGGGCAGCATGCGCAATGTGAAGGTCACATCGCCTGCCTTGCCGACGGCGCCACTCTTGTAGTGAGCGGGCACATCGAATGGCGCGCTCGCGGGCTCGACCGCCAACGGAGTCTTGGGTCGGTCACTGGGAGTTGCCATAGTACTGGGACTCGGACTGGCGATGGGTGTGGGTGTCGAGGTCGCGCTCGGGACGGGGCTTGTGCCTGGCGGAGCAACGTCTGCGTGGCAAGCACACACGAGGATGACGATTGGAGCGAAGACGCGCATGCGTGATGGTCTGCGTACGAGTGCGCCTCGTCAACCATCAACGAGGCGATGGTGGTAACGTCCGGGATCGTGGACGCCATCAAGCACGCTGGGCTCGTCGTGACGTTCGCGTTCGCGCTATGCGGATGTCGCGGGTGCGCGAAGGCGGCGGCAAACTGTCACGGAACAGAAGACTGCGACGTGCGCGGAGCGTGCGGCGGCGACTTGCTCACCGGTGGCGGATGCATAGTCGTCAGCGCCGCAGATTGCCGAGCGTCCGCGAAGTGCAAGAGCGACGGCAAATGCGGCTTCGACCCCGCGTTCTCGCAAAAGTGTGCCGCGCTGCGTGTTCACGACTGTCAAGCATCCACCGGCTGCCGCAAGAGCGGTCGTTGTTCACCCTCGTCGGACTATGGTCGATGCGAGGTCACTGACCTGGGCTGCAAACAAACCGACGAGTGCGCATCGTCCAACAAGTGCCGCTACGAGAGGCTCTCCACTCGCCAGCATCCGCTCGACTACGAGGTGTGCTCGTTGGCCACGACGAGCCAGGCCGACTGGTGCAAACAGGCTTGCGACAATGTCGGCGCTTGCACGCACGTCGGTACCAAGTGCATCGCCGATGACCCCGCGAAGTGCCTCGCCTCTGGCATGTGCACAATCAATGGCAGTTGCTCGCTGGACATAGAGTCGCAGTCCTGCGTCCCCGCTTCTGACGACGATTGCAAGTCAACGAAAGGCTGCACCGACTATGGTGAATGCCGGCGCGTTGCTGGCGGCGACTACTGCGTAGGTGCATCGCGCGACCAGTGAGCGCACGAAGTACCGAAACTCAGCCGGTGTCCTCGCTGATCCGCGATCCGCTGGCTCTCTTCTTCGCGCTCTTGCTCCGGCGGTGAGCTGGTATGTCGGCGGCTTGATTGATCTTGAACTGCAAGTAGAGAGTTCCAAACAGGAAGGTCGCGATCGCGGAGACCTGCAACGACCTGCCTGTCCGGGCGAAGTTCGACCGGAGGATGCGCATCACTCGAAACGACGCGATCAACATGACGACGCCGCCGCCGATGGAGACTGGCGTGACGAGCGGCGCTGCGTCCGGCACGACGACGGCAGCGATGCTGATGATCCAGAACGCGACTGCGGTCATGAGCGGTCCCCGTCCGAGCGCGCCGAGCTTCTTGTCGGAGTCGAGCGAGTCGAGGAAGGGCTGACGGAGCATGAACCAAACGCACTGGTACAAACCCAACGTGACCACGCTCAACACGATCGCGACGAGCACGCTGCGGCGCTCGCGCTCGAACCGAGACCGACGTCGCACGCGCGCCTCGACCGTCGGCGGCGCGTACGGGTTCTCGAGGAGGTCACTCATGGGTAATGGTGTACCAGCGATGCGTGAATCGAGTCACTCGCAGTTGAGCGACGGGTCCGTGGAGAGAAATAGCGCTTCGTCGAGGCGAGTCTTGGTGAGCGCCTTGTCCCGGTCTAGTCCGAGAGCGCTGGCAACCGCCAATGCGTCTGCTCCCCTATCGAACTATTCATGATCCGAGCGATGGAAAGCTCGCTCTTCCGTTTCGCGCTTCAGCACTTCCAAGCGACGACGCCGCAGACACCACCGCGGCACTGCGCAATGTGCTCGATACGCTGTTCCGCGCCACACCTGTTAGATTGGAAAACTTGGCGAACACACCATCCAACAAGATCGGGCCAATGGGCGGCATCGCATCTCTGCACGCTGTTGGGTTGGTCTTCGTGATCGCTTGCAGCGTGACAGAAGCTCGTCCAGTCGCTGACGCTGGGAACGATTGCCCGATGATGACCGCAACACCCATCGCGCCCATTCCCATTCACACCCCCCGTTGGGCGTTCGAGCCATGGCTCTCGAAGGACTACTCGACGACGGACGACACGCTCCAGTTCATCAAAGGCTCGCAGGATCGCGGGATCCCAGTGGGTGTCGCGCTGCTCGATAGTCCTTGGGAGGCGAACTACAACAACTTCACACCCGCTGACGGAACGGTGCGGTATCACGACTTCGATTCGCTCCTGGCTCAACTCGCTGCGGTGAACGTCAAGACGGTCGTGTGGATTACCCCGTTCGAGAACTCGGCTTCCTTCGACCTCGAGAAGGGCGCACAAGCACAATATCCGACGAACAACCCGCTCCTGGATACGGGCACGCGCTGCGGCTACTTCATTGACGATGCGACGAGCTACTTTTGGTACAAAGGTCGCGGCTCGGCGGTCGACTTCATGAATCCGCAAGCTCTCGCGTGGTGGCACTCATTGCAAGATGGCCTGCTGGCACGCGGAGTGTCCGGCTACAAAGTCGACTTTGGTGACGCCTACGTCCGAAGCGATCCGGTGATGACCTCTGTTGGCCCCGTCAGTCATCAGGCCTATTCCGAAGCCTATTATCGAGACCTTCGAGCTTATGCGACGAGCAAGGTCCCTGACTTCGTGACCATGGTTCGCGGTTGGGACGAGAGCTACAACTTTCCTGGCCGGACCTACGCGCGCCCCGAAGACGCGCCCATCGTATGGGCAGGAGACAACCGGCGCGACTGGGTCGGGGTCATCGACGTCCTCGACACGACCTTTCGCTCTGCGCAGCTCGGATATGTGGTGCTGGGCTCTGACATTGGTGGCTACCTGGATGTGAATGACAAGGATGTATTGGGTCCACACATCCCGTTCGATTCGCTCGTGTTCGCACGGTGGACCGCTCTAGGCGCGCTCTCGCCGTTCATGCAGCTGCTCTCGCGTGACGACTACATGCCATGGACCATCCCAGACCACACGGATGAGACCGTGGCGCTCTATCGCTATTGGGCGACCTTGCATCATGAGCTCGTTCCGTTTTGGTATTCACTCGCTCAGGAGACCTACGCCAAGCGAGCGCCGGGAATCGTGCGACCGATCGGTGCCGAAGCGAGCTGGCCGGGAGACTATAGATATGCCCTCGGTGACGCGTTCCTCGTAGCACCCATCTTGGACGCTACTGGGAAGCGAGATATCCAGTTGCCGAGCGACGCGCTCTACTACGACTGGTGGTCGCCGACTCAAGACCCATTTCAGGCAGGCGCAAAGCTGCTCGATTTCGATGTGACGAATCGCCTTAGGTACCCCCTCTTCGTGAGGCAAGGTGCGATCATTCCCATGAACGTCGACAGTGACACGGTGCCGATTGGTAGTGCAGCGTCGAAAGACTACCTGACAGTGCTGGTTTTTCCTGCGGTCGCACGTTCGCAATTCACCCTGATCGAGGAGGATGACACGTCAACGATGATCGAGGCGCAGTCCAATCCGACCACGGTGACCGTTTCGCTCGCCCCGCGATCTGCACGCACGCGCAACAATAGAGGCCTCTTCGCGCGGTTCAGCGAAACGG
>JANYHY010000211.1 GCA_025362165.1 Myxococcales bacterium
CTTTTCAACCTGCTCTATGCTCTGGGCGCCCTGGTCGTGTACCCGCGCATCATTTCCCTCTAGAGTTCCACCCCAACCGCTATGCCGCCGTCGCCCCGCAAAAAGGTCCTGCTCGTCGAAGACGACCCGTCCATCCGCAAGCTCGTCCACCGCCACCTGATGGAGCTGGGGGTGGAGGTGCTGGAGGCGTCTGACGTGCGCTCTGCGCTCGCGCTGCAACCCACCAACGGCTGGGTGTATACGCAGATGGGCCGCTTCTTGGCGAAGAACAACGACCACGCGCGCGCGATCGAGACCTTCGCCGCGGCTCTCGGCCTCGCGAGCGCGGACGCCGAGCCAGAGCGCGAATACGATCTCGGGTGCGCGCTGTTGAACGGTGGGTACGCGGAGGCCGCCGCGATTCACCTCACGCGTGCAGGCGTCGACGGGGACCTCGGTGAGGACGCGCTCGTGAAAATCGGCGAGGCTCTCGCCTCGGCGCGACGGCCTGCCAAGCCGTTCTTCGAGAAGGTGTTGAGCAAGCGCCCCGACGATCCCAACGTGCTCCGCGCTTACGCGCGCACGATGCTCGAGCTGAATTGGGCACCGGATCTCGCGGCGCCGCTGCTCGATCGTCTCGCGCTCATCGCGCCGAACGACCCCTACGCAATGGCTCAATCGGGCGCGGCGGAGATGGATGCGACCGTCGAGCGTGAGGTCGTCGGCGAGGCGCGCCTCCGCGAGGCGATGGCGGCGGCGCCGACGCGCGAGTTCCCACGACGCGCTCTCGCAGAGCGCCTCTTGCAGAGAGGCCGACACGAGGAGGCGATGCACGTCCTCGCGCCTTGCAAGACTCACTATCAAGTCCTGCGATTGCGTGTGCGCGCTCTGCTCGGGCTCGATCGACTCTCGCAGATCGAAGAGCAGTTCGCGGCATTCGACAGAGCGTGGAGCAGCAACGGCAAGGAGAGCTTCGGCGTTCGTTCGCTGCGCTACGAGGTCCTCGTCAGGAAGGGCGACTACAAGCGAGCGCTCGCGTTGGCCGAGCAGCTCTCTCTCGAGGAGGGAGAGCGAGAGGACGACGGTCGCCTCGACGCATGGGAGGTCCGACGCTTCGAGTGCATGGTGCGGTCGGGAGACCTTCAGCGCGCGCAGAAGTTCGGCACGCGCCAAGCCCTCGACGCTGGGAGCCTGGGCAGACTCGGACTCTTGGCGTTGGACGCAGGCGCCGTCGCGCTCGCCGAGGATCTCGGGCTGAGCGTGCTCAGGCTCGCGCACGACAATCCGAGCGGGATCTTCCTGTCGCTGCGCGCGGGCGAGCTCCGCAACGATCCGAGCGTGATTCCGAAGATGGCAGCGCTCGCCGCCAAGGAGGGGCGATGGCACCGCGTGCAAGCGGCGGTCGCACGAATGGCGCTTGCGCAGGGCGATCTCTTCACTGCTGACTCGCGTGCCGCGGCGGCGGTGCTCGCGGGACATTTGTTCGTCGACGGGTTCGTCACGCGCGCAGCGTGCCGAATGGCCGCCGGCGATCGACAGGGCGCTACCGCCGACCTCGATCGCGCGTTCGCCATCTCACGCCCCGAGGCGCGTGAGCGTGACCACCTCGACGGCTGGGCGATGCGCGCACAGCTCCGAGGCGATAGCGCGCTCGCCGCACAGCTCTACGCGAGCTACCTGGCCACCCCAACATCGTGGCTCGACCGCGCCCGAATCGCCCGCATCCGCAACCTCTAGTCCAGATTGTAAGCAAGCTAACATTCGGACACGAGCGTCCAACTTCTCACCCCACCCGCCACCTATCCGCCGCCACGACCGGCGAGCGCGCGGTGCTTTTTCCTGCGACGGCCGACCATGTCGTGCGCGCCATAGTGAAACGACCCCGAGACTTTAGTGTCGGCCGGCGCAGGGAAAAGTACTGCGCGTCGCCGAGCCACACGCCCACCACCCCGATAGGTGCTCCCCTTTCCCTATTGCACGACGACGTACGCCTGCGGCATCCAGAGTTGACGACCGTCACCCATCGCGACCAGCACTTGTCCTTGGGCGGTCTGCACGACTGTCGCGGGATACCGCTGGCCGTCGGACCACGTGACGAGGCAGCGCGCCCCGGGTGTGTAACCCGCGACGGCGTTTCCCAGCGAGCTGAAAGCAGATCCCAGCGCGCCGAAACCAGCGACCGCCGCGGTGCCGAGCGCGTTCGCCGCTTGCCCCGCTTGTTGCTCGAAGTTCTGCTGCGGAGGCGGTGGATATCCCGGAGCCTGCGGATACCCTGGAGCCGCGGGAGCGTAGCCCGGCGGTTGCGGGTAAGGAGGCGCCGCAGGGCTCGGGGCGAGTGGCGGCGAAGCGCTCAACGGACGCGGCGATCCACCAGCGGCGATGCGAGCGCCCTCTTGCTCGACCATCAGACCGAACATCCCGTAGCGGGCAGGATCGCCCGGGATGCGAGCGTTCCAGAGACCGGAGATCTGCGTCCAACGATTCATGTCGATCGCGTAGTGCGCCATCATCGCGGGCAGGCCCATCGTCTTGGCCGCGCCGCTCAACGCCACATAGTCCTCGAAGCTCACATCGGCCGACGCGTTGATGTTCATCACCGCGCACACTACCAGGCGCACATCGCTTGGTCAGCTCATCGCGACTAGGTGAGCGGCGACGAGCATCTCTAGCGAGCGCAGCACGTTTCCTGCGGTCGTGTGGCCTCCGCGCGTCGCTTCACTGAGCAGCTCCGACAGATGCCGCGGACGTCGCGCGAGCGCCTCGACGAGCGAGACTTGTGGCGGCCACTTCACGTTCGCGAGGCCTGGTCGATCGCGCGCGCCTGGGCCGACGATCGAGTGAAGCTTGCTCCTGTAGCGCTCGACGGCGGCCTCACCAGGGAGCGCAGCCTCCATCCCCGCGAGGATCAAACCGGGAAGATCCAGGTCGAGCGGGAACTCGACGTGGTGCGCCTGCTGACCGCGATACAGCTTCACGCGTCCCGAGCGCCACATGAACACGTCTGCGACGCGATCGCGCCCTTGCTCCCGGATGGCCTGGAAGATGTCGACTGCCGAGACGAGACCCAGCGAGATGAGCGTGTCGCCCATTCGGCCTTGGTTGCGCGGCAGCACCGCGAGCGCCATGTCGAGCTCCTCGCGCGCGATCTTTCCACGACGCACCAGATACTCGCCGAGCAGCTCGCTCGCATTCGACGACGCGACATGGTGCAAGCGCCCCTTCACCACGTAGAGCTCCTTGCGGCCCGCGGGCTCCTTGCCGGCCTCGGCGTCGCGCTCGCACATGAGGACGCCTGAGTCCGTGTGTTCGAGGACGTCGAGCAAGACGTCGAGCATGAGCGTGTCGCTCAGATCGAACACCGCGTCGGCTTCAGTGGGGCTCGCCACGTCGCGCGTCGCTTGCGATGCGGGCGGCAAGAAGCGCGACAGCTCGGCGATCTCCTCGACGCGTTGCAACCCGCGCGTCATGTAGTCGACGTCGTCGCCTCGGCCCACTTTTCCCGTCGCGAGCGCTTCGATGAGACGCGCGAACGTCCAAGGTCCAAAGGTTTCGCCGCGCGCGGTGCGAACGAACGATGGCAGCGTCGTGTACTCACC
>JANYHY010000216.1 GCA_025362165.1 Myxococcales bacterium
TTCGCCCTTGGGGCTCGCTTCTCACGTCAAGCGGCTCAACTCCAACGCCCTTCGGGCTTTGGACTTCGCACGGCATGTTCGACGTTAAGATTGTGTCAGATCAACACCGCGAGTTGATTGCTTCAAACGTGCTTTGGTGTGACGTGACACGGGGTCTTCGTTGTGGGAGAAGCCGCTCGTTCGGGAGCATCTGCTGCCCGCACGCACGATGGCAAAACTCAAAGACCTCCTCTTCGGCAAGCCGAAGGACGTTCACGATGAGCACACGTTCCACGCAGTGTCGCTGGTCGCGATGCTCGCCTGGGTGGGGCTAGGCGCAGACGGTCTGTCGTCTTCCGCGTACGGTCCGCACGAGGCGTTTCGCGCGCTGTTCACGTACGACAAAGAGACGGGCGAGGTGATCGCTGACCACTCGTCGCTCGCGATCTTTCTCGCGCTCGGCACGGCCCTCACCGTCTTCATCATCTCGTACGGCTACACGCGCATCATCGAGCACTTCCCTGCGGGAGGCGGCGGCTATGTCGTCGCGACCAAGCTCCTCGGCCCACGCTTCGGCGTCGTCAGCGGCTCGGCGCTACTCGTCGACTATGTGCTGACGATCACGACGTCCATCGCGGCTGGCGGAGACGCCACCTTCAGCATGATCAACCGCGAGGGCTCGCTGTTTCACCAGACCGCGATTCGAGATGCGGCGGGGAACATCACGTCGTACAGCCTGCCCGATGGCGGGCTGCTCGCCATCCACGACATCGGCACGTGGTTCGATCCGGTCCAACGCGCCAAGGTGCTCGTCGAGCTCGGCGCGATCGTGGTGCTCACGATCTTGAACATCCGCGGCATCAAGGAGTCCGTGCAGAGCATCCTGCCCATCTTCTTGGTGTTCGTGGTGACGCACGTGATCGCCCTCGCCGTCGCGATCGGCGGCAACGTCGGCCACCTCGGGCAGACCGTCGCGGAGACGCGCACGAACCTGAGCAGCACCGTCAGTTCGCTCACGATGTTCGGCACGCTCGCGCTGTTCGTCCGCGCGTACTCACTCGGTGGCGGCACGTACACCGGCATCGAGGCCGTGTCGAACGGCGTCGCGATCATGCGCGAGCCCAAGACGCGCACCGCCAAGCGAACGATGGTGCTCATGGCCACGTCGCTCGCGATCACGGCGGGCGGCATCATCCTCTCCTATTTGCTCGTGAAGGCAGTGCCGGATCGCGATCCGGGCGTGACGATGAACTCGGTGCTGCTCGCGCAGATCACCCAGAGCTGGGGACCGTTCGGGAGTCCGTTCATGTGGGTCGCACTCGTCAGCGAGGCGGGTCTCTTGTTCATCGCGGCGCAAGCCGGCTTCGTGGACGGCCCGCGCGTCATGGCGAACATGGCAGTCGACTCGTGGCTGCCCCACCGCTTCGCCGCGCTCTCCGAGACGCTGAGCATGCAGAACGGCGTCATGCTCATGAGCGGCACGTCGATCCTCGCGCTCATCTACACGCACGGCGACGTCAGCAAGCTCGTCGTCATGTACTCGATCAACGTGTTCTTGACGTTCTCTCTGTCCAACCTCGGCATGAGCAAGTTTTGGATCCAGGAGCGCAAGAAGCGCCCGGACTGGTTCAAGCACTTGCCCGTCCATCTCATCGCGCTCGTGCTGTGCGTGACGATCCTCATCGTCACGTGCTTCGAGAAGTTCGCCGATGGCGGATGGCTCACGCTGGTCATCACCGGCGCGCTCGTGCTGTTGTGCATCTACATCAGGCGGCACTACACGAGCGTCGTCGCTGCGATTCGACGCCTCGACACGGAGCTCCCCGACCCGCTCAAGGCGGACGCGCAACCGGCGTCCACCAAGGCACTCGACCCAGAGTCGCCCATCGCCGTGCTGTTCGTTGGTGGCTACGGAGGCCTCGGTCGCCACGCGCTCTTCACGCTGCTGCGCATGTTTCCGGGTCACTTCAAGGGCGTGATCTTCGCATCGATCGCGATCATCGACAGCGGCAACTTCAAGGGCATCGACGAGGTGCACGAGCTCGAGAAGCGCACGGGGGACGCGCTCGACAAATACGTTCGGTTCGCCGCGACGCTCGGCATCCCCGCGACGCGAGTGTTCAGCACGGGCACGGAGGTCGCGGTGGAGGCCGAGAAAATGGCGCTCGATCAGATCGCCAAGTATCCACGCGCGCTGTTCGTCGCCGGCCAGCTCCTCTTCAGCGAGGACACCGTGATCGGTCGCATGTTGCACAACGAGACCGCCTTCATGATCCAGCAACGCCTCCAGCACGAAGGCGTCCCCATGGTGGTGTTGCCCGTCCGCCTCAACCTCGACCAGGGACCGCGCAAGAAGGTCCCGTCGCGCGTGGACGGTCCGCCGAGCAAAGTGGACAAGGACCAATAGCGTCGGGAAAAGGAAATCGGGAGATGGTCGTTGCGCGGCGGTATCATCGGCGCGATGAGGGTCGGAGAGAGGGTCGCTTGGCTGACCGCGTGTGCTGCGGCGTTGGGCGTGGCGGTGGTGTCGTGCAAGAGGGACGCGCCGGTCGATCCAGCTCTCGCAGTTCACGAGATCACTCCGAGCTCGAGCGTTCAAGCTGCCGCTAGCGCTCCGGTGATCGACGCGGTGGATGCATCACCAGAGGCGTCAGTACCTCTAGCGGACGCGTCGTTCGACGCTTCTCCGGTGAAGAAGTCTGCGCCAAAGCCGGATGCGACCGTCGGGCTTGGAGGCCTTGGGACCATCGGTGGCATCGGCCACAACAACGGCTCGTGCGGCGCGTCCGCTTCGTGTGGAGCGACGGCCGGCCCGCGTGGACCTACCGCAGCCGTGAGCCTCTCGATCTCTGGCGCTGTCGGAACTGACGATGCGAAGATTCGCTCTCGTAGCGCCCACGTTCGGCAGTGCGCAACCCGCGGCCTAGAGAGCGATCCGTCCATGCAAGGATCATTGACGCTGCTCGTGCAGATCGACGTCGCAGGGAGCGCGACTGTGACGACGCAGTCCAACAACGGCCTCAGCGCGGCAGTCGCGAGCTGCATGGCCGGAACCCTCCGACAGCTCGAGTTCGACAAGACGAACGCGCGGTCTCTGACGGTGCGCGTGCTACAGGCGGTCCAATGAGAGCGCGAGCGAGGCTGATTTCTGCGGTGATCGCGATCACGTTCGTGTGCGCGTGCAAGCCCACCAACGTGACGGACGCGGAGAAGAAGGGCGACGTGAAATACTTGGTCGCCCAAGACACGCCGGAGGCCGTCGCGGCGCTCGGCCGCCTCGCGGACAAGAACCCCGCGGCGCAGAAGGCTCTCGAGGATCGCGCGAGCAGCGACATGAACGTGTACTCGGCTGCGTGGCAGGCGACGCTGCGGGGCGCAGACTGGGGACCGAAGATGCTGCGCGAAGGGCTCGCGGACGTCACGCGCGCAGAGCTCGCCGGGATCGCCATGACCCGCAAAGACCCGCACCTCGAGGCGTTCGCCAATGACCTCGACGGAGCGCTGCGGTTGCTGGGGAACGACACGCGCGCGGTGAGCGTCCCCGCCGTGTTCGCGAGCAGTGGAAAGGCAGCGCAGCCGTTGATCGAGCAGCGGCTCGCCGACGCGTCCACGCGCGAGTCGATGTGCCGCGGGCTCGCCTCCGACGACGCGAGCGCGGACTCACGCGCGACGTTCATGCGCGTGCCTGCAGCGTCACGCGACGGACAGGCTTGCATGCGCACCGCTTCACAGCTCGCCAAGACGGACGACGCAGCGCTGTCTTGGGTAGGCGCCACGGCGGAGCCCGGGTTCCTCACGGCGCTCGCGAAGGACGATACGATCTCGTGCGATCGACTCGCCACGGCGTGGGGTCACGCGTTCAACGAACGACCGGTCGTAGAGCGCGCGCAGCTCACCGTCCCGCTCGCCGCCGCGCTCGAGCGATGCGCGGTCGCCCTGGACCCCGTGCTCGCCGCAGCGCTCGACAAGGGCGATTTCGCGACACTGATCGTTGGCGCGATCGATCCTGTCGATCCGCGCATGAGCGCGCTCAAGACGACCTGCACGCGCCTCGCGCTGGTCTCGCGCTCGCCGAAGATCGACGCTCGCTTGCGAGGCCGCGCGGCGGATGCGCTCGCAAAAACCTGCTCGTGGAAGTAAGCGCAGCAGAGGCTCGGCGCTTCTTCATCCGTCGGCACCTGCTCGCACCGCCGCGCGCTTTGCCGGCCACGACCGCGTCAGTGCTCGCAGTCGCCGAGCGCTTCGGTTCGCTGCAGTTCGACCCTCTCGAGGTGACAGGCGCGCGCAACCACGAGCTCGTGCTGTTCGCCCGCATCGCGAACTTTCGCCGCGAGCTCTGCAACGATCTGCTCTATCCAAAACACAGCAAGCGACGCCTGTTCGAGGCGTACAACAAATCGCTCAACTTGCTGCCGGTGGGCGAGCTCCCGTGGCACCGCTTCGCTTGGAAGCGCGCGCAAGGACGACACGCGGGGCGACTCTTGATCGAGCACAGCAAGCTCGCCAAGCGAATGCTCTCGCGCCTGCGTGACGAGGGCCCGCTCGCGCCGAGCGATTTCGACGCGACTGAAGGGAAGGAGAGCGTCAAAGGACATTGGGGCGTCCCCACTTCCTTGACACGTCATGTATTGGACGCGCTCTTCATGACGGGGAGAGTCGGGATCGCCAGACGCGAGGGGACCCGAAGGATCTACGATCTCACGGCGCGCCTCTTCGATCGCGAGCTTCTCGCGCGGCGAGTCTCCGCCTCCGAGTCGATTCGTCACCGGCTCCTCTCGCGACATCGCGCGGTCGGGCTCATGGGTCGCACGGCGGCGCCGGAGCTCGTGTACGGGATAGCGACCGCGAGCGAACGCAACAAGCACCTGAAGGCGCTCGTCGATGGCGGCGCGTTGCACGAAGTGAGCGTCGAGGGCTTGCGCGGTCCGCGGTACGTGCTCGCCGAAGAGCGCTCGCTGCTCTTGGCTCGCGACGACATCGCGCCGCATGTCAGCTTCATCGCGCCACTGGATCCGTTCGTTTGGGATCGCGAGTTGGTGCGCGACCTCTTCGGCTTCGACTACAAGTGGGAGGTCTACACGCCGGCCGCCAAGCGCGCGCATGGCTACTACGCGCTGCCGATCTTGTTCGGCGAACGCTTGGTCGGACGCATCGAGCCGCGCTTGCAACGCCAGACGCCCCAGCTCGACGTGCTCGGGATTTGGCTCGAGCGCGGGTTCGATCCGGAGACCGACGGCTTCGTGAGTGCGTTCGGCGAAACGCTGCGCGCGTTCGCCACGTTCGTGGGCGCCGAACGAGTGAAGCTCGGTCGCGGGAAGACTTGTCGATGGATAGCGGTTAGGCTCCCGTCGTGACCCAGCCCAGGCGCTTTCAGCTCGCGCTCGCGCTCGCAGCGTTCGCGCACGCGGGCGCGTGGTGGCTGCGTCCGTCTTCCCCTCCTGCCGTTACGGAGCGCGCGATCACGAGCGCAGACGTCGAACCGACGTTCGAGGTGGAGATCAGTGAGAGCACGACGAGCGCGCGCGGCGACTCGCTGACCGGTGCTTCGGACAGCCATGCACGCGCGACTGCCACGCGAACCACCTCGTCGTGGGGAGGTGTCGCGTCCGACTCTGCGCCTGCCACGGGTCCGAGCGCGATCGAGTCAGCGTCCCCCGCCGCGAGCCACGCGCCGGTCGTCACCGTGTGGAACGTGGACGCGATCACTCAAAGCGATCTAGGCGTCGGCGAGACGCGGACCTTTGCTGCTGTGAAGCCGCGCACCGACGCGGAGGTCGCGCAAGATCGCGTGCAGCGAGGCCTCGAAGACGGCCTGCGCGATCAAGAGCTCGCCGCAGGAGACCCCGTGAGCGGTCCGATCGTGCGCGCTCTCGAGGACTCCACCAGCCGCTCGCTCGCTCCAGTCAACGGGACCGCCACGTTCGACGCGGTGATCAGCGCGGGCGGTGTGCTGCTGTCCATTGGCACCGTCGGGACGCCTGCAGGAAAGACCTATTGGGACGACGTCGCCAAAGAGAGCTCGACCACGCTCGGCGGACAGAAGCTCCGCGCGAGCAAGCGTGGGCTCGTCGTGAGGATCGAGATCACCTCACGCGAACAGCTCCCGAGCGGCGCTGGCGGCGGGGTCGGCGGTGACGTGTTGAGTGACGGCAGCGGGCAGCCTCACGCGTTCGATGTCCATGTGCTGCCCACGGCTCCGAGCACGAAGAGCGGCTGGGGACGAAAGGCCGAGTTCACTCCGCTCGGCGGCAGCTTCGATCTCTCGGACATCGGTGCAACCAAGCGACGCGTGATCGGCGCGCACGTGACCGCAGTCCGCGATTTGTGATCACCCGCCGAGGTACGCGGCGCGGATCTCTTCGTTCTGCGCGAGCTCTGCGCTCGGCCCTTGCATCGCGATCTCGCCCGTCTTGAGCACATACGCGCGCTGGCTGTATTTTAGGGCGATACGCGTATTTTGCTCGACCACCAAGATCGTCACGCCGGCTTCGGCGATCCTCTTGATCGACTCGAAGATTTGCACGACGAGCTTGGGTGCGATGCCGAGGCTTGGCTCATCGAGGAGCAACAACGTCGGGCGCGCCATCATCGCGCGACCGATCGCGAGCATCTGCTGCTCGCCGCCGGAGAGCGTGCCGCCCTCTTGCTTCATGCGCTCGCCGAGGCGCGGAAAGAGGACGACGACGTCTTCGATGGTGTCTTTGATCGTCTTGGGATCGCGGTGCAGATACGCGCCGAGCTCCAGGTTCTCGCGCACCGTGAGGTTCGGAAAGATCGCGCGGCCCTCTGGAACGAGCGACACGCCCATACCCACGAGTGTCTCCACAGCGACGTTCGCGATCGATTTCCCTGCGTAGCGGATGTCGCCCGCTTTGATCGGCAGGAGCCGAGCGACGCTCTTCAACGTCGTCGTCTTGCCCGCACCGTTGCTGCCGATCATCGCGACGATCTCTTTTGGCTTGATCGCGATGTCGATCCCCTTGAGCGCGCGGATGCCTCCGTAGCTCACCTCGAGTCTCTCGATCTCGAGCAGCGGCACGCCGTCGGCCAGCGTGAGCTTCGGTCGGTGCGGGTGATCAACGCGCATCGGCGCTCACCGCTTTGGCCGGCTCTTCTTCGTCCGGCTCGCCGAGATATGCGGCGATTACCGCCGGGTCCGCGCGCACGTGCTCGGCGTCGCCGTGGCTGATCGTCTCTCCGTGATCGAGCACGTGGATGTCCTCGCACACGCCCATGACGACTTGCATGTTGTGCTCGACGAGCACGACGGCCAGTTCAAACGTGTCGCGCAGCCAGCGGATCTGCGTCTTCAGACCCTCTGCCTCGCCGTAGTTCATCCCCGCAGCGGGCTCGTCGAGCAGGAGCAGCTTCGGCTTGAGCATCATCGCGCGCGCGATCTCCAAACGCCGCTGAATTCCG
>JANYHY010000267.1 GCA_025362165.1 Myxococcales bacterium
GATCGCTGCGGTGGTCGCGCCTAGCTTCCTCGCGGTGGTCGCGTTGCGCGGTGTAGACCGCGTGATGAAGCAGTCGATCTGGAGCTCTGCGAGCGAACAAACGCAGACGCCGATCCCTGCGGTGGAGCGTGTGCAATCGCGCGCTTTGGTCCGCGGCGTCCTCGCCCCCGTGGCGTACGCGGCGGCGGCTTGTGTCCTGGCGGTGTTGCCCAAGATCGCGGAGGTGCGCTGGCTGGCGCTTGGGACGGTGCTTGGCGTCGCGTTCATGGCGTGGCTCTGCATCGTGCGCGTCAGACCCGCGTATCAGGACGCGCTCAGGCGGGCCATCGACGAGCGCACGCTCGACATCGATGATGAGGCGCCCATGTCCTTCGACGCCGACGCGCGTCGCACGTTGACGAGCGAGCTCTCTTCGACGGACGAGCGGCGCGCGCTCTTGGCTGCAGAGCTCCTCTGCGACGTCGATCCTGCGCCGGACATGGAGGTCGTGCACACAGCGATGCGCAGCAGGCTCCCGTCGGTTCGTGGCGCGGTGCTCGAGAGCGTCATCAGGCGGGGCGTCGGCGGGCTCGATGACATGCTCGCGGGCGTGCTCCTACGCGATCCAGATGAAGAGTGCCGTACGCTCGCGGCGCGCGCGATCGTGGCGCTCGGAGCTTCGTCGAACGCCGTGCGCGAGGCGATCGCGACTGCGATCACGACGGAGTCGTCACTCGCCGTGAAGGCTGGCGCGCGCGTGGCGAGCGTGGCGCTACGGGATCGAGCAGGCGTTCGCGATGGCAGCGCGCTCGTGCCATTGATCGAGTCGAAGGACGACGCTCTCGCGACAGCCGCGCTCGAGATCGTGGCCGACAAGGCCGCAGCGAACGATGATGTCGTGCGCGCGGTGAGGCGCGTGTTGCTGTCGGACGCGGCGCACCCGACCAAGCTCGCGGCGATCGACGCGGCGGCTAGATTGGGCCTCGAAGAGCTCCTCCCGAACATCGCTGCGCTGCTCGAGTCTCCGGCGATCGGCCCCGATGTAGCGACGCGGCTCGTGGCATGGGGAGGCGACGCGCTCGCGTTCGTGGAGCGAGGCGTGGCGAGCGCGACGGCCGAGAGCGTTCGCTATGTAGCGTCGGCATTGACCGGTGCGCCGGGCGCGACCTCTCCCCTGTTGGTCCGTCTGCTCTCTCACCCAGATCCCGAGGTCCGCGATCGAGCGGTGCGCACGCTGTCGTACGCGGTCTCGACGCAAGAGCTCCCGTTGCCCGCCGAGGTGGACATCTCTCCGTTGCTCCTCCGGGAGCTCGCGCTCGCATATCGCATGACGATCATCCTGGCGGGAATCGCGCAAGACGACGGCACGCCGGATTGGAAGATCGATCCGCCGTACGATCGACTCGGACACGAGATCGAGCTCGAGGTGAGGGCGACTCGCGAGCGCGTGTTGCACCTCTTGACGTTGGTCGGCAACCACGAGCTCGCGCGCGCCGTCGAGGTTGGGCTGCGTCGTTCGAGCGCAGACGTCGACGCCAAGATCGCCGAGCTCGTCGACGTCTCTCTGCCACGCCTCCTCGCGAAGAAGGTGGTCCCGCTCTTCGAACGTCTCTCTCTACGAGAGCGCGCAGAGGCCGCGGGGCGCGCGCCAGAGCTCGGGGATCCGCTCGCGGCGATCCTCGACTTGGACGACCAGGTCATCCGCGGCTTCGCGATGCTTGCGTACGGCGCGCGGTTCCGGCAGCGTTTCCCCGAGGTCTACGCGCGTGAGGTCGAGATGATTCCGTTGTTCGAGCGCATGGCGTTTCTCCGCACAGTCCCGCTCTTCGAAGAGATGCCGGGTCACGAGCTGCGAGCGGTCGCGGAGATGCTCTCCGTCGTCGAGATCGCCAAGGACGAGACCATCTTCCGCAAGGGCGATCCTGGGCATGATCTCTTCATCGTCAAACGCGGGCTCGTCTCGCTCCGCGATGGGAGCGTCGAGATCTCCGTCGCGAGAGAGCAGGACTTCTTCGGCGAGCTCGCGCTCCTCGACAACGAGCCTCGCGCAGCCTCAGCGGTGACGCTCGAGCAGACGTCGCTCCTGCGCTTGCGGAGCGCGGACTTCCGAGAGCTCATGGCGCGGCGCCCGCAGATCCAGGAGCGCGTGCTCAAGGTAGTGGTGCGCAGACTGCGTGATGCTCGCCGGGAGCCGAAAGAGCAAAAACAGCCCGCTTGACCCATGCTAAATCCATGGCGTGCAATCGCGCCCCTCCACACCGCCGCTCGCTCGCACGCCCGAGGAGTGGGCGACGTACGCGCCATCGGTCGGTGGACGCTCGTTTCATGGCAAGCAAATCTTTCGGTGGCTGCACGCGCGCGGAGTCCTCGACGCATCGAAGATGACCGATCTCCCCATCGCGATGAGAGAGGCGCTCGCGAGTGGAGGCGTCGCTCCGGCCGCGGAGATCGTGCTCGAGCGCCGCAGCCTGGACGACACGCGCAAGCTCCTGCTCCGATTAGGTGATGGCGCAACGATCGAAACAGTGCTGATTCCAGGCGTCTCCAAGAGAGGAGGGCCTTCTCCTGCTGAGCTCGACGCAGACGCATCCGCCGCCGCGGAGGACGAGGACGAAGACGCTGCGACGCTCGATGTCGTGCGCGTCACCCAGTGCATCTCCACGCAGGTCGGCTGCGCGATGGGCTGCGTGTTCTGCGCGAGCGGCGTCGCGGGTCTCAAACGTCACCTCGGTCCCGACGAGATCGCGCTGCAAGTGTTGATCGGACGCGCGCGCCTCGAGCCCCACGAGCAACTCCGCAACGTCGTGTACATGGGCATGGGCGAGCCTCTGCACAACTACGAGGCGACGGCTCGCTCGCTCCGATTGCTCACACACCCGGACGGCATCGGCCTCTCGTCGCGTCGCGTGACTGTGTCGACGAGCGGTCTGGTCCCGGAGATCGCTCGGTTGGGTGAGGACTTCGGCGGCAACATCGGCCTCGCGATCTCTCTGCACGCAGCAGACGACGAGACGCGAACGAAGCTGATGCCCATCAACAAGAAGTATCCGCTCGCCGTGCTCATGGATGCGCTGCGCGCCTACCCGCTGCCTCGTCGGAGGCGAATCACGATCGAGTACACCCTCGTCGCGGGGCAGAACGATACATCCACTGAAGCGAAGAAACTGGTGAAGCTGCTGCGCGGTCTCCCAGTGAAGATCAACCTAATCCCCATGAATCCCATTGAAGCGAGCACTCTTGGCCCGACGGACAGCGGAGGAGTAGCGTCGTTTCAAAAGATTCTCATCGACGCGGGATACTCATGCTTCGTCCGCAAGCGCAGAGGGGACGACGTGGGAGCAGCGTGCGGTCAGCTCGCGCTGCTCGGCGCCAAGCCCAAGGTTCGAAGACCCGTCGCGTGAGGACCGCCGCTCTAGCCATCGCCGTGTCTCTCTGCGCGCGCTCCGCGTTCGGAGAGTCGCCTCTACCAGAGCGCGCGAAGCGTCCGCCGTTTCAGCTCATGGCGACTGCGTTCGGCGGTGACGGACTACGCTTCAACAATCCGTATCGACTGAGCACACCGCTCGGCAGCACCGCAGAGAGCGTGTCGCGTACGAACGCCTATGTCGACCTTGGCCTCGCGATTGTGTTGGGAGATCCTCGCCGTGTGCAGCACGGCTTCGCAGCACGCCTGTCGTTCGCGGTCGAAGGTGTGCCGCAGGGTGTGATCGCGCCGAGCTACCTCGTGTGGTGGCGACCGGCTCCTGCGTGGGCCGCTTATGCGCGAGCTTCGCTGCCGATCGTGCTCACGCCAAACGTCACGTGGGGATTGGAGGGTGGCCTCGGCGGAGTTTGGTTCTTCCGCGCGGGCCTCGGCGCTGCGGCTGAAATCGTAGGCGACGTGTACTACGGCGCCGGCACCAAGGACGTCAAAGCCGCCGTCTATCCAGTGCTGAGCGGGCAGCTCGGCTTCGTCATCGCGTACGAGGTGCTCCCATGAGACGCCACGCACGGCACTCGCTCGTCGCGCTCGTCGCGCTCTTGTTCGGCACAGGCTCCACGGTGGGGGACGTGGGCGGCTGCGGCGCGGACGCAGTCGATCTGGACGAGACGAGCTTCGCGCTCGCTCGCAAACGCCTCGACTGCGCGCGCTGCACCGACTGCAGCTTGAACACGCAACGCTGCACCACCGCGTGCGATCTGCACAAGCCGAGCGACGTCGGCTTCCCTCCATACTGCAAGCCGCTCCTGCACGACGGCGAGGTGTGCTTGCACGCGCTGCAGGTCGCATCTTGCTCCAACTACGCGATCTATGTCGACGATCAGACTCGCGCGGTGCCCATCGAGTGCGAGTTCTGTCGCGGAGACGCTTCAGAGCCGCCACCCGTGTTCGGGGACTCGGGCCGATGAAGCTTGTAGCTTACATTCTTTCTGTGGCTGTTTGTTGCGGGTGCGGTGCGCTCAGGCCCCTCACCGCGGCGGACGCCGACATGCGCGACTACGAGGACTACGCGCTCGGCGGAGACTGGCACGCGCACCTCGCAGAGAAGCTCGCCCTCGGGCAGCGGTACCTCGACAAACACCCGAACGGCGCATGGGCCGACGACGTGCGCGCTCAGTTCGAGCTCGGCGAAGCGACGCTGCTGGCGCGCGCGAAGGAGGATCGCGAGGTCGCGATGACGTACCTCTCGTATCTGCCGAATGGCCCGCACGCTAAGCAACTCGTCTTCGTGGTGACCGCGTTCGACGAGAAGCGAGAGTCCGTAGACGAGCGCCAAGCGCGGCTCACAGAGAAGGATCTCTCCGAGGCCGCCAAGGATCGCGACGCCGCCAAGGACTGGATCACGAGCGCGATCGCAGCCGCGATTAACGACGTTGGATCGCCCTACGATCTGGGCGTTCCGGTGGTCAAGCTCGTCATCGGAGACGCCGCGCCGACATGGGGAGAGCGGTGGGATCGATCGCGCGAGCTCGACTACGTCGTCCCCGGCAAGGGCACTCGTGATCCGCGCGCTCTCTCCAGTGTGCTTGCCTTGCGTGTGGTCGACGGAGTCATCGTCGGGGTCACCTTCAAAGGCCCCGATCTCTTCGTGCGTTGGGCAGAGCTCGACGCCATGCGAGCGATGGACGAAACCAACAGCAAGGATCGAGACGCGGCGGCGTCGCACGTCCGTGAGGTCCTGACGGGCATGCTCGAGGCGCGCCGGCGTCTTTCATCTTGGGAACTTCCTCAGACTCCCCAGGACAAGATCACTTCGCTGATCGCACGCCTTGGGGCGACCGAGTCGTTCGTCGCGACCATGGGATCGCGAGCGGGCGAAGACGACACCATCGCCGTGATCTCTGCTAAAAGCGCCGCCAGATGATTCCGTACATCCACATCTCCGCGGGCTCCGTCCTGCAGCCCTTCGGCCTTCTCGTCGCGACGGGCGTCATCATCGGGACGATCCTCGCCGTGCGCCGCGCGCGCAAGCTCGGCTTCGATGTCGACGCGCTCAACTCGTTCATCACGTGGATGCTCGTGATGGGCTTCATCTGCGGTCACGTCCTGGACGACGTCTTCTATCACCCGTCCGAGGTCGCCAAAAAACCGTGGAAGCTGCTGATGCTCTGGGAGGGCCTCTCGTCTTTCGGTGGCTTCACGGGCGCGGCGATCGGCATCGTGATGTGGCGGTACCTCACGCTCAAGACCGTGTTCACGATCCCGCAAGGAATAGGGCGTGTCGTCTCTGCCGCGTTCGCCTCTGCGATCGTGTGGCTCATCATCCAGAACGCGCCGCAGTTCGCCACGCTCAGCGACACCATGCACTACGTCATCCCTGGAGTCGCCGCGGTGTTCGGTTGGACGAGCGTCGGCCCCGACGGCATCCCGATCTATCGCTTCGAGCGTCGCAAAGAGCCGGGCGCGATCTTCGCGTACGCAGATCTCATCTTGAGCGTGTTCCCAGTCGCGTGGGTCTTCGGTCGCTCTGGTTGCTCTTCCGTGCACGATCATCCCGGCGCGCTCGCCAAGGCTGACGCGTTCCTGAGCGTGTCGTATCCGGCGTGCACGCTGCACAACCCCGGCATCAGCCCTGAATCCGCGGCGAAGTGCGCGAACGCGATGACCGAGCCGACTACTGCTTATCTGGGTGGCGTCCTCGAGTTCGTTCACGGGACTCAAGCTCGCTACGACCTCGGTCTGTTGGAGCTCATGTTCACGATCGCGCTCGCGAGCCTGCTCGCCCTCACGTGGCACAAGAAGATCCCGACTGGCAGCTACATCGCCGCTACGTCTCTCGCGTATGCGCCCGTGCGCTTCGCCATGGACTTCTTGCGGATCACCGACGGCGAAATCGCAGACCCACGCTACGCCGGTCTCACGCCAGCACAGTGGGAGTGCGCCGCGCTCTTTGCGTGGGGGCTCTACGTCGTCTTCAGGATGTACAACAACCACAAACGAGGCTTCGACCCTGCCTCGCTCGTGATGCACCCTTCACTGAAGAAGAAGCCCGCCCAAAAAAAGCTCGAGCCCGCGACATCCACTTAGAGCCAGCTCACCCGTGGTGGGCTTGGAGGAGCGCGCGCACTTCCGTGGTGAGTGCGACGCCCTTCAAGAGGACGAGGTCCGTCATCACGACCGTGTTCGTGACGACCGCGCATGCGACCTCTTTTGAGAGCATCTCGAAGCGCAGCGTGGCGCTCTTCTGGCCGATGCGCGTCGCCGTCACGCGAATGGTTGCGATGTCACCGAATCGCAGCGGGGCCCTGAAATCAGCCTCCGCGTGGACCGCAGGGAAGCCGACCTTCTTGTCATTGATGAAGCCCGCGTAGCCTCCCGGTGTCGTGTCGAAGAGCGACACCATCGCGTCGTGCGCGTACGTGAAGAAGCACGCGAAGAACACGATGCCCGCGGCGTCGACGTCTTGGAATTGGACGGGGCGACGGAGCTCGTGCACCTCAGCCCTCCAGGTCTTCTGCCAGGCTGACCACGACCGCGCGCGGCACCTTCGCGGCTGCGGTGAATGCCGCGTGGTCGAAACGGATCTCGACCGCGTGCTCTTTGGTCTTGTCACGCAGCGCGCTCACGGCGCGCGAGGTGAGCGCGAACTTCAAATAGATGACCGCAGACGCGCGATCAGCGAGGACCCGCTCGGGCGTGGTCTTTCCCGAGCAGCGCTCTCCGTCGATCACGAGCGAGACGCTGTCTTCGAGTCCCTTGGCGCGCACCAAGAAGTCCTCGCGCTCCGGCTTGTCGTCAATCTCGATCATCACAGTAGCGGATACTTCGTTATCGCCCGGGACTAGTTCGTTATAGGTCTCGATCTCGTGCAAGATTGCGCCTTCGCGCGTGATGCGCTCGGTGCGGAGCATCTCTTGAATCTGCAATAACGCAGTATCGTGATTCTCGAACACGACGCTCGCGCGGTCTGCGACTCGCAGCCGCCGACGCCTCTTCTCCTCGATGACTCGCGCCCGAAAGCGGTCTCGGACGATCTCGTACTCGCCAATCGGCAATATCTCACTACGATCGACAGGGCGCATGACATCAACCTCTCAGTGGACCGTGACTGCAATTCCGTAGGCGTCCGCGAGCGCTTCCACTGGGTGCCTCACGACGACGCCATTCTCCTTGGCGATCCGCAGACCGGCTAGTGGGCAATCGCTGACCACGACCGCCGCCTCCGCTTGCTCGATGCCGTGAACGAGCTTCTGGGCGTACTTGCGGCCGAGCTCGTAGTACTGCGCCTTCATGCCCCACGTGCCGTCCACTGCGCTGCACTCTTGGACGACCTCCACCTCAGTCTCAGGGATTGAGCCGAGCACGCGCGCGCCAGGGAAGCCTACCTTTTGAGCGCGTAAGTGGCAGGGCGCGTGATAAGCGATTTTGCCGAGGCTCTTCTTGAAGTCGGTATTGAGCTTCTTCTCTTTGCGCAGACCTTCGAGAAAGCTCATGAGGTCCATCGTATTATCGGCGACGGTCTTGGCGTCTGCGGTGCCGAGCAACTCGGGATACTCTTTCTTGATCGTGTAAGAGCAAGACGGCCCGGGCACTACCACTTTGCGTCCCGCCTTGATCTCGACGAGGAGCGACGCGACGTTGAACTCGGCTTTGCTCTTCGCGGCCTCCATGTCGCCGCCATCCATGTTGGGGATCCCGCAACATCGTTGATTGGGACGGACTACCGAGTATCCGTTCTTCTCGAGCACGCGGACCGCGTTCGCCGGACCAGAGGGGAGGTTGTAGTCGCCAGTGCAGGTCGAGAAGATCGCGACCGTCCCGCTGGTTCCAGCCTCTTCCAAGGGAGTATGCCCGAGGAGCCAGCGCTCGAACGTCATGGTCGCGAACGGCGGCAGTGGGAACTCTTCCGATATCCCAGCCGTCTCTTGAATGACTCTACGCACGAGTCGATTGGCGTTTACGAAGTTGGCAATCGGGCCTTGGCGCAAAGAGGTAGTCAGAGCGCCCATGACGCCGGGCTCACCGAGCGCGCGGTCTTGCAGAGTGACGCCATTGCGTCGCGCGCGCTGCGCCTTCTCGCGGGCCAACAGCCTCGGCACGTCCACGGCCCACTCGTGCTGCTCGTCCGGTGTATAGGGGCATTTGATGTAACAGAGCTTGCACTGCCAGCAGAGCTCCGTGGCGGACTGGAAGTCCATCGAGCCCAAACGCTCTGCGCCGTCGGCCCCCGTTGCGATGTCGCGATCCACGCCCGCGAACACGTCTGGGAACGTGCCGCAGTAGTTCACGCACATGCGGCAGCCGTG
>JANYHY010000308.1 GCA_025362165.1 Myxococcales bacterium
TCGACGTGCCGAAGCTTGTCGTGCTCTCGAGCGCGAACGTGTACGGCCCGCAGCCGCACAACCCGCAGTTCTTGACCGAAGAGTCACCATTGCTGGCATCGGCTAGATTCAGCGAGATCCGCGATCTCATCGAGGTCGACATGCTCGCGCAGAGCTTCTTCTGGAAGCACCCAAACACAGAGAGCCTCATCCTCCGGCCCGTGCACATCCTCGGGACCGTGCGCAACGCCGCCTCGAACTTTTTGCGCTTGCCGACCATCCCTACGCTCATGGGCTACGACCCGATGGTGCAGGTGATCCACGAGCGCGACCTCGTGGCCGCGATCGTCCAAGCACTCACGCCAGGCACGCGCGGCATCTTCAACCTCGCCGGGCCAGAGCCGCTCCCACTCTCGCGCATCATCGCGCTCACGGGGCACGACACGATCTCTGTGCCCTATACGCTCGGCAAGAGCGTGCTCAAGCGCTTGTGGGCGCTTCGGCTCACGAGCTTCCCCGCGCCCGAGCTCGATTTCATTCGCTACGTGTGCATGGTGGACGACACCAAGAGCCGCGAGGTGTTGGGCTTCCGCCCGCGCTACGGGATCGAACAGACGGTGCGCGCCGTGTCCTCCGAGCGCTGATAGTCTCGCCGTCGATGAACGTGCGTGCGCTGATCGTAGGAGGCGGGTTGATCGGACTGCTCGCCGCTGGGCTCGCTGGAATTTGGGCGTATCACGTGCACGAGAAGACCAAGGCGCGCGACGATCTAGAGTTCGCGGCCACGCGACTCTCCGACTGCTTGCTCGGCGGCCCCGCAGACGGTGACGTGGACGACAAGCTCCATCGCGTCCAGATCTCGGCTCGCGCTGCGTATGCGCCCGACACGACCCCATCGGCTTGGCCCAAGCGCTGCGCGAGCTACACGCAAGCGATCGTGCCTGCCCATCGAGCGGCGTACGCGCGCGGCGTGGTGAAGGTCATACCGAGCTTCGATGTCACTCACGATGAGCTCGCCGAAGGGACATTGACCTCGGCCGCGAGCATGCTGCACGGGCTCGCCGAGTTCACTCACGGACCGCACGACGCGTCCGTCCCCGCAGCGCCGGTGGAGCGGAAGCCGCTGCTCACCAAGGCGACGATCAAGCCGATCGGCGGAGACGCCCAGTTTGGGCAGATCAGCCAGCTGCTCGTGCGCTCGCAGGAAGGTCTGCGCTTCGGCATGGTCGACGCGACGCTCAATGGCAAGCGCAGCTGCGAGTACGCTCACAGCGCTCACGCGATTCGGTGCATCTCCACGATCTTGAACGCGGACCTCTTCGCCGGAGACATCGGCAGCGACTTCGCATACTCGCTCGTGTCGAACGGGACCGCCGCGTCTGTGTTCGGGGTGGGGAGCGAGCCGCTCGCGGTGATCAACGACGTGCAGTTCATCTCACACGGCAGGACCTTTCGCGACGGCCACCTGGAGCTCCAGATGACGATGGCCAACGACGGGACCTTCGTGCCCCAGCTGTTCGAGCGGGACCGCGTGGGTCACATCAAGCGCACGCCCTTCGAGATCACCTCCTCGTTCGGCAGCGGCGAGCGACTCGCGGGTGACTTCATCGTTTGGAAAGAGCGTCCTTCCACGGTGGGCGAATTCGAGAGTCCGTCGCTCACGCCCGCGACAGAGAAGCCGGCGACGATCAAGGCGCGCGCGCTCGTGGCAGGCTCACACGCGATCACGGTGGGCACGGTCGGAAGGCGAACGTATGGAGAAGAGCGCACGGACGGCACCTGCGAAGCAGACCACCTGTTCTTCGACATGAGCCCAGTTCTAGCCATCCGCGACGACAAGGGCGGCTGGCACACTCTGAAGCCGGACGCGCTCGCCGCCGACTCCTTCGCCGCGCGGACCATGAGCTGCCACGGGGACTTGGTAACGATGGTGGACCGCAACGAGCACGCCGTGCATGTGCAGCGCTGCAGCGTGGCGGCGGGATGCAGCACCCAGACTGTGACCGTCGATCTCCCCAAGGACGCGATGGTCGCGACGGTCGGCGCGGACACGCTCGTGATCTGGGCCGACGAAGACGCAGACGCGATCTACTTCGTGCGTTCACCCCTGGCAGACCTCCCGAAGGCCGAGCCGAAGGTGCTCATCGACTCCGCGCTCGTCATCACGAAGGCGGCGCCCGGAGATCTGTCGGGGCTGACCTCGATGAGCTCCGAGGCCTTCTCGTTCGCCGACGAAGCCATCGTCTTCCTGGGCGACACGATGACGTACGCGCTCTCGATCAAGCCGGATGGCACCGCCTCATCGATCTCCGCATCGCCCTGATTTAGCCGCGATCAGCGGAACAGTGGGACGATACTTGACTTATCATCCGTCCACGGCGCCGGCGTATCTCGCGCGTCGGCGGGCCGCCATGGAGCCGTGCGGAGCTTGGGGCCGAGGTCTTCCTGGCTGGCGGCCATCACCACCCACTCGGACGGGTTCTTACCGTTGTCCATCTCCTCGGCGCTGAGCAACACGTCCTCGCGGACGTACGCGATGAACGAGGCGCTCTCCGCGAGCTTGGCCAAGATGGGCTCCAGATCGAGGTAATTGTTCGAACAATGGAACGCGACCAACGCGTGCGGCTCCGTGTGCGCAACGTACGAGCGCATCGCCTCGACCGTGAGCAGGTGCACCGGGATCGCGTCCGAAGTGAACGCGTCGATCACGAGCATGAGGTAGCGCTCGTCGGAGGCCTCGAGCCTCAAGCGCGCGTCTCCGAGATCGATCCGCAAGTGATCGCCGTTGGGGAACGCGTCGGAGAGGAACGTGAAGTACTTCGGATTGGTCGCGATGCGCACGACGTCAGGGTTGATCTCGTAGAAGGTCCAGCTCTCGCCAGGTCGCGAGTAGGTCGCGAGCCCTCCTGCGCCGAGACCGATGATCCCGACGTGAGCGCCTCCGAGAGAGGGCATGTCGTGCAGCTGAGCGTGCCGCGCGAAGACGTCTCCGATGGGACCGGTCGGGTGGTAGTAGCTCGTCGGCGCGCGGCGGAGCACGGGGTCGAGCGACTGCGCGCCGTGCACTGTGCTGCCGTGAACGAGCCTCACGAACCTCCCCGTTGGATCGTGCGTCACGCGCAGCGCGCCGAAGAAGCCGCGCACGTGCAACAAGGTGGGTCCGAGCGGCTCGAACGTGGTGGACGCGACGAGGATCGCCGCGAGCGCGAGCGCGAAACGAACTGGGCGCACGAGCGTGCGGTACACGGCGAGGATGGGCACGCCGAGCATCGCCATCAGCACATGATCGGTCGCGTGGATCATCGCCGCCAAACGCACCATGACGAGCGTGAGGAGCAGCGCGCCGCCAGCCACCACACCGTCGATGACTCGCTCGCGTCTTACGGTGCCATGCTGGTTCGCCGGGGACGGACGGAGCGCGAGCGCGAGCAGGATCGTGAGCGGGTACTCCGCGTTGCGATCCAAAATCGCGGGAGCG
>JANYHY010000313.1 GCA_025362165.1 Myxococcales bacterium
CGCGCGAAGCCTGGGCGACGCCCAACCGCGAGCCCAGCAGCGCGCGACCGACCGCGCGTGTCGCTCGAGGCGAGCCGTACCCGCCGCGTGCGTCGCGAGCGACAGTGAGCCAACCGAGCAAGCGCTCTTCGCTCGCGGGCAGCACGACGCCGAGCTCCGTGGCGCGCACGAGCGCGGCGTAGATGAGAACGCGATCACGACGCTGTTTGCCCGCGAGGTTGATGGACCCGTCCGCGCGCAAGACCACGAGATCGCGCAGTGAGCTCGCCGCGCTCGAGAGCAACGACGCTCGATGCGGACGCTCTCCGAACGCGAGCACCGCCGAAGCGAGCCGCGTCGGATCGTTCGACGTCTTCGCCGCCCCGAGCGCGTCGGTGACGAACGTATCCCAACACGGCAGGCTGCTCCCCGAGTGCAACGGCGGCTCGGCCTCGAGCATGCCGACGTCGTCATGCGATGTGTCCGTGGGCGGACATGCGTCTGCAGGGGCCGCGCTCTCGGTCGTCGTGGGCGCGTAGAGCGAGAGGACGGCCGCGCTCGGAGCGCTCGCGATCGCCCGTCGCAAGCGCGCCGCGGCCCTTCCTTGAAAGTCGTTCGCGCGAGACACGAGCGCCGCACGATCCGCCTGCGGTTCCGCCCATCGCTTCACGCGCGCGGACACCTCGAGAGAAGCGGACAGACCGCTCGCGCCGCGCACAGCGTCTGGATCGAGCGAAGACAGCGCGTCAACGAGCGCAGAGCCGAAGCCTCGCTCGATCGTGAGACGCGGAGCGCTCGTGAGCGACTCTCCCGCGAGCGGCGTCACCTCCAGAGCGTCCTGCCCTGTCACCCAGGTGCTTTGCACACGGGTCTGAAGCTCGCTCGCAGAACGCACTTCCCACGATTCGGTGAGCGTGTCTTGATCGACGCCGTTCGCGGTGATCGTTGCAGACAGTCGCGCCTCACCGGCTTGATTCGCCTTGACGTTGACGCTGACGACCGTCGCGCCCGCAGCCGGCAGCTCCACCTCACGCGAAGCCTCCTTGGGATTCGACAACCTCGCCACACCACCGGCGACCAGCGCCAGCTTGCCGCGCGTGGCCGTCTGGGTCCGATTGCGCAGCGTGAGCCTCACCGCCACCTCGTCGCCTTCCACCCACCGCGACGAGACGTCGACGCGAGCAGAGATCGGCAGGGCGATGGGCAGCTTCACGATCGCCGTCGAGGGCGGAGCGTGATCCGCCAGCGCGACGAGCCCTACACCCCACGTCGTCTCGATGGCGTCGAGCTTGATGGATAGGTGAACGTGACCTTGAGCGTCCGTGCGCACAGGCGCAGTCCAGAGCGCGGGTCGTCGATTGCTGAACGCCTCACCGCTGCGCAAGCTCGGGGCCTTCGTCGTGTGACCCCCGAGCCGACCGTGCCCGCTACCGAAGCCTTGTCCCGTGCCGGTGCCGCCGCCACCGAGCGTCGTCCCCGTGAGCTGTTCGAGCAGCGTCTTCCACGCGTCGACGCTCGGCTCGCTTACTTCCATGTCCCACTTGCTGTCCGTGATCTTGTCCTCACCGAGGGCGCGCGCGTAGGGAGTGTTGGCAGCGAGGACCCGCGCAAAGGGATCGGCGAGATCGTCTGCATCCCCGAGCACGCCGTTCGGTCCGGCAGATCGCAGCTGCCAACCTGGGACGACGTCGAGCAGCGGGTGGCCTTGTCGCGCTGCTTTGGTGAACGCGAGCGTTCCGCCCCAAGGGTCGAGCAGCGCTGCGGATTGGATCGCGCCACTCCCGACCATGCGCCGCAGCAGCGCGTTGGGGTCGTTCCAGATTGGGTCGAGATCGTCGAGGCTTCGGTCGTGCTTCTGCTGGCGAACGTCAGCGAGCAAGTGCACGAGCTTGAGCCGCGTGACGCGCTTGGCCACGTTATCGTAAGTCACCTGTCGATCGATCGTCAGCAGATCGCCGAGCGAGAGGGTCTCGCCGCCAGGTGTGCGCGGAGGCTCGCTCATCGCAGCGGTCGTGAGCGTGAGCAACTCCGGATTGAACTCCCATCCGCCCGCGGTCTTCCGTCGAACGTCGAGCAACGTGTCCGGAGACGCGCTCGACTCGTACACAGCGCCCTCGAGCGAACGAAGCATCGCGGCGAACGCCTCGTCGAGCTCCTGCTTGGCGAAGCCGCCTGGATCAAGCGCTGGAAGCGTCGGACGCTCCACGCTCTCCGAGCGCTGCGCGTCGAGTCGGATCGGCGTCATGCGCTACGGCGAGCACACTGTCGCAACGCGCAGGATCGATCTCGAGCGCGCGACAAAGTGAAGTGCGTGTGTCGAGTGCGTCGATACCGTCCATCGAGCCGCCGCCAGTGAGGTCCACCATGACTGAAGCGACAGTGCCCGTGAGCGGCTTGCCGGTGTCATCGGTGATCGTCGCGTCGATCTCTGCGGTGCCGCCAGGGGTGAGCCGCGATGACGGCGCGAGCGTCGCCGTCAACTTGGGCAAAAAGCGCGGGAGGACGAGCAGCGCACCCGACGCGATCGCCGCCTTTTCGTGCGCGCGCGGAGAGGCGACCGTGAGCTGCCAAACACCTGCCGACGCATCCGGCAGCTCGACGTCGCCGCCCAAGTTCGGATCGATCCACGCGCTCGCAGGCGCATAAGTCGTCTTTCCCTGGCCGCGCGTGAAGACGACGCTGATCGGCTCCTTGCGTGGGTGGTCGCTGACGACGCTGACATGAACCTTCTCGCCGACGTGTGCGACCGTACGATCGAGTCGGACGATCGAGGTCGCCTCGCGATCCACGCTCACGCACAGCGAGAACGGGTCTGTGCGTTTCTCGAGGCCAGCGATCACGCCCTTGGGACGAACGGTCACCGCCGCTGCGACACCGCCCGCGCAGGGCCCGACGTTTCGGGACGCGCCGACTCCAGAGGGCGCCTTCCACGACAGCTCCGCTTCACCGTTCGCGTCGGTCTTCACGGTTGTCGCGAGGCCGTCTCCGGTGACCTCGAACTCCCCGAAGATGCCGCGATCGTGCGGATCGAGGACGCGAAGCAGCAGGCGCTGCTCGAGGCCTGGCACGAGCGATCGTGCCTCAGGGATCAGCGTCACAGTTTCGACGGGCGCGCCCACGTGCACTTGTCCAGTCGCCTCGAGCGGCGACCCCTCGATCGTGGCCTTCGCGACGATCGTGAGCGACGAGCTTCCGCCGCGCACGACCTTGGGCGCAAGGATGGTTGCGTGCACTTCGCCCGAGCCGTCCGTCGAAGCGAGCGTTGATCCCGTGAGCCACGTCGCTTCGGTCGTCGGTGCCGTCGTGCCAGCGGGTCCAACCCAGTAGCGCAGCGCTTGCGACGCGATCGGCTCCCACGAGCCATCGCGCAGCCGCAGCGTGAACGCAGCGTTGCCTCCCGTGTCCACCTCCGTGGCATCGAAGCTCGCCTCCAACCACGGAGTACCGGGGGTCTCGTCGCGGAGCGTGAGCGACATCTCCGAGTGCGCTCCCCGATCGGCGCGATCGAGCGCCGCAGAGAGCACCCAAGCGATTTGCGGATCGTCGATCGGTGGAATGGGTACGTTCACCATGACCGCGCCCGCGGCGTCCGTCGTCGCGTGGAGCACCGTGCGCGCGTACGAGTCCTCGAGCAGCGACACTCGCACGGCCGCGTTCGGGATGGGTTGCCCGGTGGCCGTGTTCGTGAGCGTCGCCCATGCAGTGACGTCCTCACCAGGCACGACGCGCTGATCGGCGACGTGGAGCTCGATGCTCTCTGTCCATGTTCGCTTCACGGACAGCTCTCGATCTCTTGCATGGCTTCCATGCCGCATGTGCACGAGCAGCACGAGGTCGTCGTCGGTGCCTTCCATGGGCACTGGTATCGACGCGTGCGCGTGACCCGTGGCGTCGCTCGTCACCGACAGCGTAGGCGGCGCTACGCTCACGCCTTTGCCGAGGTGCTCGGGATCCCACGCGAGGTCAATCGTTGCGCCCGCAAGCGGTGTCGCTTCAGTCACCGTACCGAAGCCGAACGCCTCGAGATCGAGGACGAGCGGACTCCCAGCGGGTGCGGTGTTGCCCGCGTGGATGAACGCGTCGAGCCCGCGCGCAGCAGGATCGGCGGGAGCGGACGCCGACGTGGAAGGAAAGAGCACAACGACCGCGACCGGCAGGAGCAACCAAGAGCTTCGCATGCCCGTACGACATCACACCTGTCGTGCTGTTCCCGCGATATCGACTCGGCTCAAACTCGGGCGATCGCCAGGCTGCGCCGCTTCGGGCGCACCTCACGCTCGGACAGTGTCGCGAACGCGCGTTTGTACGCGGCAAACGTGCCGCCTGCGCGAACGGCGTCGACGACAGCCATCCCCTCGGCCTCGCTGCCTTGCGCGAGCACGTACTCCACCCAAGCCCACTTCGCGCTCGTGGAGCGCACGTCAGCGCGCCCCTTGAGCCCACGCTTGAGTCGATCGAGTCGATCCGTGACGACATCGACGCCTGCGAACGGCTCACCGTCGAGCGGCGTGTTGCGCTTGGCGCAGAAGGGCGCGATGCCGAGCGAGATCGGGAGCACCTTGGACAGCTCCGTGGTGAAGCGCGCGCACTCGTCGATGTCTGCGGCGGTCTCGGAGGGCAGGCCGATCATCAGGTAGAGCTTCAAGCGATCCATGCCATGCGCCTTGGCGACCTCCGCGCAACGAATGAGGTGCTTCTCCTTCGCCTTGCGCTCGAGCGTCTCGCGCAGTCGCTCTGAAGGTCCATCCATCGCGGTCGTGAGCGTGCGAGTGCCGGCGCGTTTGAGCGCGCCGACGAACTCGTCCTTCAACCGATCCGGCCGCAGCGACGAGAGTCCGACCTCGCAGCCGCGATCGGCCAGAGCGTTGACGATGTCCACGATGCGTGGGTGATCGCTCACGGCGGCACCGACGAGACCAACGCGCTTGGCGTACGACGGGACGATCTCGAGGATGCGATCCATCGAAGCGAGGCGCATGCCGCCGTTGGTCGTGCGTCGCATCACGCAGTACGTGCACATGCGCGAGCAGCCGCGCTCCGTCTCGATCAAGAACATGTTCGAGAGCACTGCGTGCGGCGTCGTGATCGCGCTGTACGCGGGCACGTTTTCGTCGTCGACCTTCGCGACCGTGGGGAGCACGTCGCCGTGGATCTCCGGAACGAACACGTGCGGTAGCTTCGCGAGCGCGACCAGCCGCGCGGATTTTTCTCGAATGCCTTCGAGCACGCGGAGCGCGTCGATGACGAGCGTCTCACCTTCTCCGATGATGATGGCGTCTGCGATCCCCGAGAGCGGCAGCGGGTTGGAGAACGTGAGCGGCCCGCCGGCGAGGACGAAGTGCTGATCGCGCTCGCGCCGCGAGACCGGGATCTCCGCGCTGTCGAGCATCGCGACGAGGCCGCCGATCTCGAGCTCGTACGCGACGCTCACCGCGATCACGGGGAAGTCCGCGAGCAGGCGATCCGACTCGTAGCTTCGCGGGACGCCCTGCTTGGCGAGATCCTTCTCAGCGTCATCGTCCAGCACCACGCGCTCGCATGCGAGACCTGGCGCGTCCATGATCGCCCGATAGATTCGCTGGTATCCGAGCGAACTCATCGCCGCGCCGTAGGGCGATGGATACGTCAGCGCGACCGTGAAAGGCGCGTGCTTGGTGATGCGACCGATCTCGTCGGCCAGCCGCGTGCGAACGATCGTGTCTTGCGAGCTTCGCTTCACGTCGCGAGCAAACCCTAACCCCTGGAAGACTTCGGAGCTGGGATCGATTTGGCCGCGGGCAAGTCCGATGAGCTGTTCTTGTCACGGACGTGCTCGAGCAGGCGAGCGAGCTCGGTCGCCATCGCGCGCGCGTTCGCGAGCGTAGGTACGGAGTCGTGCTTGCGGCGTGGCTGTGGCTCCAACGCCTTCTCTGCGGACGCGAGGCGCGCTTCTACGTCCGCCAATCGCTCGAGCAGCTTTTGTCGCTCTGCCTCTGCGCGTGTGGCGCGTCCGAGCAGCTCGCCCATGCGGTCTGCGTCCTGCTCACGCTCGGCCTTTTCACGTGCGAGCAAATCTTCGAGCCGCGCCGTGGGGCTGGTCTTGGGCTCGTCCGGGAACCCTGCCTTGCGACCCTCCACGCGGGGCAGCATGCCTTCGCTCATGCGGGTCGAAGGCGGAGGCCGAGGGCGCATCGACGGCGGCGCCGCAGAACGCCTCGGCGTCGGAGGCGGCGGCACGCTGTCCATTCTGGGATCCTTCTTGGCCCGACCTAGGCGCTGCGTGGGCCTTCTGATTTCGCTCATCGCGTAGTTCCCTGCAAGATGACTAAAAGCGTATCACGTTTCCAATAGCGGCAACCCCAGCCGCGAAACACAAAAGCACATCGCCCGCTCACGTGAAAACGTGGCGGGCGATGGAGCTTCGTGAGCGATCGTCAGCGAGCGTTCAGGGAGTAACCTGCGCGCTGTACGAGTAGGACCAATCCGAGATCACGCCGCCGACGCCTTCCGACCAATCCGTCGGCTTGGTGGGCGTCTTGATCGCCGCGACGTCGACGTAGAAGTTCGCCGCGCCGTTGACATCGCCGAACTGGACGGTCGCCGGCAAGCCCGGGAGCCTGGCGTTCGAGACCTTCACGCCGGGGAAGTACATCAGCCACACGGTGTCGGTCGTGGTGGTGACGCTTCCGACGAGGAGGTCAGCGCCCGTTCCGTCTGCCGTGATCTTCACGTCGCTGAACTGCGCGGCGTTCGCGCCAACGTCGAGCTTGGTGATCGCCGGCACGGTGATCATGCCCTTGTCCGTGAAGTCCTTCACGTTCACGCTGAGGCCGTTACCAGCCTGGTCGGTGAAGAAGGCGCTCGCATAGTCCGGCTTCAACAAAGCGTCGAACCACTGGACATTGAGCGGCGCGGCGGTACCGACGGGCTTGCCAAGGACGGCGATGCCGACGTAGGCCGCGCTTAGGCCGACTTGCTTGGCGACAGTCGTGTTGGTCCATGCGACCTTCGCGGTGGTGAGGTCGCCGACGTACTTGATCATGGGGCCGGTGAGCTGACCGCTGCTCGCGACGTTGATCGTGATGAGCGACTTCTTCGGCAACTGGGCCTTGTTGTCGAACGTCATGTCGGCCGTCATCGGGCCGTTGAGACGCGCGACGTCCGGCATCCACTCGCCCTGAACTGCGTTGTTCGACGGATCGATCTCGATGCCGGCGAGGTTGACCGGCACGGTGTCGTTGGCGACATAGACGTGCTTGGTGGTGTAGTTCTTCGGACCCGCGCCGGAGAAGACGGTGGCGAACCAGGCAGAGTCGATCTGGATCTTGTTGTTCGTCGCGTCCTTGAGGCCGCTGATGGCGCCCTGGATGTTGAGCTCCTTGGTGACGAGGGGCTGCGGAACCCAGATGAGCTTGGTGAGGTCAGCGGCCGAGGTGACGCCCATGACCGAAGCGATGCCGAAGCCGACCTTGGCGACCGTCACGTTGAACGGGCCCTTCGTGAGAGTGACGCCGATGCTGATCTTGCCGTTCGCGTCCGTCGTCCCGTCGATCCAGCCGGTGCCGTCGAGGTTCTCGACGCGCACGCCAGCGCCATCCACGCCCTTGCCCTTGTCCGAGCCGTTGCGCGGGAAGCCGCCAGGGCCAGAGACCGCGCTGATCGAGAGCATGTCCGAGCCCTTGATGTCCACCGTGGGACCGACGTTGACGTCGCCGGCAGCGTCTTTGCTACCGTCCGGTTTCGAGATGGGCGAGTCCGACGGGGGGCCACCATCGTTGGGCGGGTTGACGGGATCAGTGCCGCCGCAAGCGAAGAGGGCTGCAGCGACGGTGCCTACGAAGATTGAGGAAGCGAGGATTGTACGCATGTTGGCGGGTTACCTAGCTTGAGCTGGTGGTTAGAGCAAGCGTGCTTCGCACAAAAAGGTTGCTGACGCGTTGCGCAGAAAGCTCACGGCGGAATCCGACGATGAGGGCGGAAGGATCATCGGCGCGCAAGCTCGTGCTATGAGCGGTGAGTTTCAAGAGGGAGCACTGAGATGCTGAATCGGCGTGGCTTCGTAGGTTTCGCGTTGGCGATGGCGGTTGGCGTGCTCGCGTGTGGCCAAGGCTGCAAGGGCTCGAGCAACGAGGCCGTCGTGGGGGCGTATCTCTCGCTCTCTGGACCTGACTCCACGTTCGGCACCGACACACGCGACGGCGTGGATCTCGCGCTCGACGAGATCAACGCCAAAGGCGGCGTCAAGGGCAAGAAGGTCAAGGTCCTCTATGAAGATGACAAGTCAACGACTCAAGAGGCGACCAACAAAGTCCAGCAGCTGATCGACCGCGACAACGCGCTCGCGATCCTTGGAGAGGTCGCGTCGAGTCGCTCGATGGCCGGCGGTCTCGTCTGCAACAAGAAGCACGTGCCGATGGTGAGCCCGTCTTCCACGGCCGCGGAGGTCACGCGCGATCCCAAGACCGGCATCTTGAAGGAGTACGTGTTTCGCGTCTGTTTTACCGATGATCAGCAAGGCGACGTCGCCGCGCGCTTCGTGCACGACACGCTCAAGAAAAACAGCGTCGCGCTCTTTTACGTCGCACAAGACACCTACTCTTCCGGCCTCGCGAACACGTTCAAGACGAGCTTCGAGAAGCTCGGTGGCAAGATCGTGATCGACAAGGGCTACCAGAAGGGCGAGACGAACTTCACGACGTACCTTCAGGAGATCAAGGGCAAGAGCCCCGACATCATCTTCACGCCCGTCTACTACAACGACATGGTGCTCATCGCGCGCCAAGCGAAGGCGACGGATCTGCCCGGCTCCATGTTCGTCGGCGGCGATGGGTGGGACTCGTCTGACTTGATCGAAGGCGCGGGCGATCTGCTCGAAGGCGCCTACTTCACCAACCACTACGCGCCGGACGTGCCGTGGCCGAACTCGCAGAAGTTCGTCGCGTCGTTCAAGGCCAAGTACCACCGCGATCCGTCCAGCCTCTCGGCGCAAGGCTACGACGCAGCGTCGCTCCTGTTCGACGCGATGGGCCGCGCCACGGAGCTCACCCCCGAGGCGATCAAGGTCTCGCTCGCCGCCACGGCGAACTTCTCCGGCGCGACGGGCTCGCTGACCATCGACAAGGATCACAACGCGAACAAGCCGATCGTCGTCGTGCAGGTGAAGAACAAGAAGTTCGCCTACTCGACGCAGTTGCTGTCCACCGCCACGAACTGATTTTTGATGGACAAGATCCTGGCAGCGCTCGTCACCGGTCTCGCGCAGGGCGCGATGATCGCCCTCGTCGCGCTCGGGTACTCGATGGTGTACGGCGTGCTCAAGCTGATCAACTTCGCGCACAGCGAGGTGTTCATGATGAGCGCGTACGTCGGGCTCTTCGTCATCGTCGCGCTCTACGGCGGCACCAATCCGCTCGTCGCTGGCGTCGGCGGCACTGTGATCGCGATGTGCACGGCGGCGCTCATGGGGGTCGTGATCGAGCGCGTCGGGTATCGACCGCTGCGTGGACGCGGCAAGGGCTCTCTCGTGCGCATCACCCCGCTCGTGACGGCGCTCGGCGTCTCAGTGTTGTTGCAGAACCTCGCGCAGCTCTTGTTCACGGCGAAATTCAGGCCTTATCCGCCGCTCTTCGGCACCGGCACGCTCCACGTCGGCAGCGCGGAGATGTCGTATTCGCGCGCGGCGATCTTGCTGGTGAGCGTGGTGGTCATGGTCGGGCTCGAGCTCATCGTCAAGCGCACCTGGTTTGGCAAGGCGATGCGCGCGCTCAGCGCGAACGAGGAGGCCGCGCGCTTGATGGGCGTCAGCACCAGCCGCGTGATCGCGATGACGTTCGGTCTCGGCTCGAGCCTCGCGGCAGTGGGCGCCGTGCTCTACTGCCTCGATCAGTCGCAGGTGTACCCGATGATGGGCGTCGTCATTGGCACACGCGCGTTCGTCGCCGCGGTGCTCGGCGGCATCGGCAACATCACGGGAGCGATGCTCGGCGGCCTCTTGATCGGTGTGCTCGGCGAGATGGTCAAGCTGACGAACTACTCCGGTGGCGTGGACGTCCTCGTCTTCGTCGTGTTGATCATCGTGCTGCTCGTTCGCCCGGCCGGACTCTTGGGCACCGCGCGCGTCGAGAAGGTGTGACATGCGCGACCGCGTCGGAGAGTTCTTTCGCGAGCGCACCGCGCGTCGAGTCCTATGCGTGGCGCTGTTCCTGTCCGCGCTGGCCGCGTTCAAGCCGCTCTTCTTGTTGTTCGTGTTCTTCGTCGCGTTCGAGCGCGGCCTCGGCGCCGCGAGCAAGTTCCTGCGCTCGCGTACGAAGCTGGGGCCCAAGGGCTCCGTGCTCGCGGTCGTCGCCGCGGTGGTCGGCGCGCTAGGCGTCGCACTCGCGATCGGCGCGGGCCGGCTCGCGCACTTGATCATCGGCGCGCGAAGCACTTTCCCCGAGCACCTCGCGGCGATCCGATCGAGCGACCTGTACCTGAAGGCGAAGGAGCATCTGCCCGACACTGATCGCGTCGTAGACTCGATGAAGTCTCACGCCGAGGACGGCCTGCACTTCGTCGCCGAGCTCGGTCACATCCTCGCGTACGCGCTCATCGGGTTCATCCTCGCCGTCGTCTATTGGCTCGAGCACGAGGAGCTGCATGAGTTCCACGAGACGCTCGATCAGCACTCGATCATCGGGACGCTCATTCGATGGCTCGAACACGCGGCAGACGCGATCGCCGTCACCATCCAGCTGCAGCTCATCGTCGCGCTCTTCAACACCGTGACGACGCTCCCTGTGCTCTTGCTGCTCGGCGTCCCTCACGTCGTGCCGCTGATGATCCTCATCTTCTTGGCGGGGCTCATCCCGGTCGTCGGCAACCTCGTGTCGGGCGTGGTGTTGAGCGTGCTGGCGTTCCAGGCGAAGGGCATTTGGGGCGTGGGCATCTTCGTGGTGCTCACGTTCGTGCTGCACAAGATCGAGGCGTACTACCTCAACCCGCGGCTCACTGCGCGGCACGTGCGGCTGCCTGGCTTCGTGCTCATCCTGAGCTTGCTGTGCTTCGAGCATCTCTTCGGCTTCGCGGGCCTGTTCCTCTCGTTCCCGTTCCTCTTCGTCGCGGGCCGCGTGCGCGCGGAGTGGAGCGCAGACGACGCCGTAACAAAGGTTCCCGCTAAGGCTTGACGAAGGCCGGCGAAAATACGCGCGGCGCGCGCTTCTTGCGTTTGCACTTGGTGCTCGCGCTCATGTAGCAAACCGAGAACGCGCGTCGCGGGGCGTCGGTCTCGTTGATCCCCGAGCGATGCCAGACGTGGTTGTGGATCAACATCACGTCGCCAGCCTTCGCAGGCACGGCCACGGCGAGCGCGTCTGCGTTCTTTTCGGTGACGAGCTCCGGAGGCACGGTGCCGCCCACGGGGCGCACGAGCCCTGCGACATGCGATCGCGGAAACGTCTCCACGCAACCAGACTCTGTCGGTGCGTCGTCCAGCGCGGTCCAGATCTGTAGCTCGGGATCGCGATCCACTCCCCAGAACGAGCCGCCGTCTTGATGGAACGGCAGACGCGTCCCGCCATGCGCTGCCTTGTTCATGAGGATCGCGCGATACGTGACGATGTCTCCTTCGATGATCACGCGCGCGATCTTCTCGAACAACGGGTTGTCCATCCACGCGCGATAC
>JANYHY010000319.1 GCA_025362165.1 Myxococcales bacterium
ATGGAGGTCGGCAACAAGAACTTGAGCGCCACCATTTGCTCGAGCGTCACGTGCTTGGCCGCGACCACGATGCCCATCCCGCCGACTCCGAGCACGCGCTCGACCCGGTACTTGCCGGCGAGGACGTCGCCGACGGCTACCGGTAGCTTGTCGTTCGCGGTGGACATCTAGAGCTGCTCCTGAGCCAACCCACACGCTGAGCGCGCAAGCCGATTGACGCCGTATGTTCGCGCGAAGCCGCCACAAACGCAACGCGGATTAGGGGGACGCACCTATCGGGGTGTGAGGTGGTGGCTCGCCGGTTGTTGCGGCGGATAGGTGGCTGGTGGGGTGAGAAAGTTCGACTGCTACAATTGCTTTTTGTAGACGCGGTATTTTTTGTAGACCTTCGCGCCCATTGAGCGGATGCCTAGGTTGATGGGGGCGTCGTCTTCGCGGGTCCATGAGAGCTCGCCCCATTTGTAGCCCTTGGCGACGCCGCGCTTGGCGACCTCTACGTACATGGCTGCGGAGAGGCCCCCGTAGCGCTTCACGTTCTGCCGGACCTCACGCCGAATGCCGAGCATCATGAGCCGCGTAGACACTGGGTGCTTGACCTTGGTGCGGTACAGCAGCTTCGCGAGGCCGACGGGCAAACCATAGTTGAACAGCTTGCCGTTCAGATCGGCGATGGCCTCGTTGAGGTTCGGGAGCATGATGCACATGCCCATGCTCTTGCCGTTGATCTCGGCCATGAACGCGATCTCCGGATCGATGATCAGCTTCATGTCCTTGGCGATCTTCTTCGTCTCGTCTGGGAGCGCGGGGACCATGCCCCACTTGCCCTCCCATGCGTCGTTGTAGATCTCCATGATGTCGTTGAGCTCGCGCTCCATGTGCGACGTGTCCACGCTGCGGAGCTTCACCTCGGGCAGGCTCTTGATGTGCTCCCAGGCCTTGATCACGCGATCCGGAAACGGGATCGTGGAGTCGTAGCGCCAGCACAACAGGTCCTTCTCCTTCTCGCAGCCGCACTGCTCGATGAGCTTGCCTTGGTACGGTCGCGAGTGCGCCATCGACAGGTTCGGCGGGTATTCGAAGCCCTCGATCAAGCAGCCCACCTCGTCATTGAAGTAGAGCGACACGGGGCCGTACATGCGCTTGACGCCGCGCGCTCGCAACCATGCGCTTGCTTTGTCAAGCAATGCCTTGGCGACCTCTGCGTCGTCGATCGTGTCGAAGAATCCGAAGAAGCCTGTCTCGTCCTTTTGCACGCGCAGGTACTCGCGATCGATCGACGCCGAGCAGCGGCCCACGAGCCGGCCGTCTTTCCACGCGGTGAAGAGCGTGACGTCCGCGCGATTGAAGAACGGGTTGTGCTTGGGAGAGAGGCGCTCCTTGAGCTCGAACTCGAGCGGCGGCACCCACGTGGGGTCGAACTTGAAGACCTCGTATCCGGCGCGAATGAAGTCCTTGATGTCGCGTCCCGGCGTGTGCTCGCGGATCTCGATGGCCATGGTCACGCGTCTATATCATCTCAGCGGCGCTGTTTGACCAGCGCGCGCACTTCGCATACGGCGGTGGACGGTGCAGAGGGATACACGGCTCGTGGTCGCGTTCGCGATCGTGCTGGGCGCGGTCGCGTTCGCCCTGTCGCACCGGGCGATCCTGACGACGGACGGTCACATCTACTTCGAGATGGCGCGCGGGTTCGCGGCTCGGGGAACGCTCGAAATCGACAACGGCCTCGGCGTGCACGACTCGAACGATCTCGTTCTCGCACACGCGGTCAAGCGAGGCGCTCACCTCTATGGGAAGTACCCTCCCCTGTTCGCGCCGCTCGCTGCGCTTCCGGTCGCGGCGCTCGGCGTGCGCGGTCTGTACTTGCTCGAGGCCGTCGGGCTCGTCGCGGTCATCCTCGTCTTTCAGCGGCTCGCGCTGCGGGTGCTGCCTCGGCGTCGCGCGTTCTGGGCGACGATCGCGATGCCGTTCATCGCACCCGTGTTCCCGTACGCGATGATGGAGCTCCCGCACCTCGCGTCAGCGGCGCTCGCGCTCGGGGCAGTGTTGGCGAGCGTGCGGGCGATCGAGGAGACCGATCGTCGGCGCGCTGTCGCATTCGGCGCGGCGAGCGGATTGCTCGTGGGTTACGCGATCGGCGTGCGCCTGCAGGAGGTCTTCTTCGCGGCGGCGTTGGTGCCGGCCGTTTGGCTCTTCGCGCGTCATCGGGTCGCGATCGCGGGGCAGCTTGCGGCGCTGAGCGTTTGCACGATCGTGATCGCGCTCATGAACCACGCGCGCTTCGGGAGCTTCGATCCGTTCAGCTATGGTCCGGTCGGCGTCCCTGGCGGTCCACCTGCTTTCGCGACGTCGACGTGGGTCCTCGCGAGCGGCTTCATCGTCTCATTCACCCTGATCGCCGCCGCGTTCGCGCTCGCGCGTTGGTGGCGTCGCGTGCCGCTCGCGGTCGGCGTCGCCGCGTCCGTCATGCTCGTCGTCGTCGGAGCGCTCACTGCGCGCAGGACGCTCGTGTGGATGGCCGAGAGCGCGTTCAGCTTTCTCGTGAATGCGAACGGCTTGTTTCGCGGGTGGAGCATCGTCGAGACCACCTACGCATGGTTCGACAAGCCGCTGCTCGCGTGCTCGCCTTTGTTGATCGTCGGTCTCATCGCGTCGGTCGTCTACGCCGTGCGCGCCGCCCCGCCCGTCATCCGCGCGAGCGCGTGGATCTGCGTCGTGTCGCTCGTGTTCATGTCGACGCGCAACCCCGATCCAGCGAGCCAAGAGTCGGTCGTCGGATACTTGTCGCTCAGTCCGCGCTACCTGGCCGAGCTGATGCCGCTCCTGTTCTTGTTGGCGGTTTGGATGCTCCGGAGCGTGTCGATCACGCGCGCGGGCGTGCTCGCGGCTTGCGTCGCGGGCGCGATCGTCGCGGTCCTCTTGGTCACGTCGCGAGACGACTTCGACCCACCGCGCGGCGCCATCATCTTGTTCGGCTCGGTCTCGCTCGCCGCGGTCACGGGTGCGCTCGCGCTCGCCCGTCGTTGGAGCGGCGCGCGCCCTTTGCTCGCGACGTGCGCGCTCTTCGCGTCGATCTACGGCGCGTCGAGCACGCTCGCCATCGACACCATCGCGCTCGGTCACCTCGGCGCGAACGCCGAGCATTGGACCGACCTCGTCGCCGCGCAGACCCCGCAGCGCTTCGTGCTCGTCGGTTGGCATTATTACAAAGACGGAGTCATCACCCTGGGCGAACGCCGCGACGTGGTCATCGTTGACGCGTCATCTGATCAAGGGCCCGAGCTCACAAGGACGCTCCAAGCATTCGACGCCGCGGGGTGGCCGATTTACTGGGTGAGCTCGGAGTTGGAGCGCGTTCGCCCTGAAATCGAGGCTGATTTCTCTCCCGTCGCCGTGGACGGAGCGCCGCTCCTCTGGAGGCTTGATCCAAAGAAGACGCGCTGAAACAATTGTCGTCGCCCTTGGCGAACGACAACAGCTGAGCGGATTGGCTTCGCCAGAAACAAAGTGGAAACACGACCCATGTCAGAAGACACCGCGTCCGTTGCGCTCCACCCGCGATCCAGGTACGCCCGCCCCTTCTCTCGACGAGGAACCAATGACCCAAGGACTGTCTCCCCGCTTCGCTGCCATCCACGACCTCGCGCAGCGCGCCTCGCGCCCGGAGTCGGACGTCGTTCCGCAGAAGATCTCGGAGGTCTTCGGCGTCAACACGTTCGGCCTCGTACAGATGCGCGACAAGCTCCCCGCTGACGTCTTCGGCAAGCTGCGCTCGACGATCGAGACCGGCAAGCGGCTCGACGCGGGCATCGCGAGCCCTGTCGCTCACGCGATCAAAGAGTGGGCGCTCGAGCGCGGCGTGACCCACTTCTGCCACTGGTTTCAGCCTCAAACGGGCCTCACCGCGGAGAAGCACGACGCCTTCCTCACGTTCGACGATCACAAGAACGCCATCGAGAAGTTCAGCGGCGGGCAGCTCATTCAAAGCGAGCCGGACGCTTCGAGCTTCCCGTCCGGCGGCATGCGCACCACGTTCGAGGCGCGCGGCTACACCGCTTGGGATCCGTCCAGCCCAGTGTTCATCATGGAGAGCGTCGGCACGCGCACGCTGTGCATCCCGAGCGTCTTCATCAGCTACTTCGGAGACGCGCTCGACGAGAAGACCGCCCTCATCCGCAGCGTGGAGGTCCTGTCGCAGAAGGCGTGCGAGCTGCTCGCGACGATGGGTCAAGGCGGCACCAAGCGCGTCGTAGCGACGCTCGGCGTAGAGCAAGAATACTTCCTGATCGATCGCTCGTTCTACATGCTGCGCCCCGATCTCGTGATGACGGGCCGCACGCTCCTCGGGGGTCAGCCGCCGAAGGGACAAGAGCTGGAAGACCATTATTTTGGGTCGATCCCGACGCGCGCACTCGCGTTCATGGCGGACATGGAGCACGAGCTGTTCAAGCTGGGCGTGCCGGTCAAGACGCGCCACAACGAGGTCGCCCCGAGTCAGTTCGAGAGCGCGCCGATCTTCGAAGAGGTCAACATCTCGACGGACCACAACCAGCTCACCATGGAAGTGCTTCGTCGCGTCGCGCAGCGCCACGGCTTCGCCTGCTTGCTCCACGAGAAGCCGTTCGCCGGCGTGAACGGGAGCGGCAAGCACAACAACTGGTCGATGGCCGTGGCCGCGAGCGGTGACGCTCTCGACGGACAGAACCTGCTCGATCCGGGCAAGACGCCGCACCAGAACCTGCGCTTCTTGTTGTTCCTCTCGAGCGTGCTGCGCGGTGTGCACAAGCACGCGGGCTTGTTGCGCGCGGGCATCGCGTCCGCCGGCAACGATCACCGATTGGGCGCAAATGAAGCCCCTCCGGCGATCATCAGCGTGTTCTTGGGAGATCTCCTCTCCAAGATCTTGGACGAG
>JANYHY010000328.1 GCA_025362165.1 Myxococcales bacterium
GCTTGCGATGCGCGTCGAGGTCTTCGGCGATGTTGCGGATGCGCTGACGCGTGAGGTCGTCAGTTGCGGGGAAAGGGAACTTATTAAAGCAGTCGGCGTGATTGTATCTCGGGTCGTTGCCGACTCCGAGGCGAGTTCCAGCACGCACCGCCCAATCAACATGGATCTGCGACGAGAGGCAACCGAGGTGAAATGCCTCGGGCGATGTGATGGCCACGGCCGTACTCTCGGGAACGATCTCTCCACCCAGAAATTGAAATACGAAGTGCTTACCCGTTCTGCAGATTGCGATGTAGCGGCTAAGACCGCGCAACGCGGTCCGCATTCCCTGGCGGGCCTCGGCGAAGAGCCACCAGTTCCGGCGATATGCATCCCGTTTCTGCTGGTCTCGTTCTGGCTTCACCCGGTCGAGTACGCGCTGAAACGCGACTGGGGACTGCGCTCGCGCTTGCTCTTCTGTCAGGCCGAAGAAATCAATCACGAGTCGGCCGCGTCGCGTTTGATTGAGTTCATTTCCCACCAGGTACTGGCGCAAAGACCCAGGTTCCGCCTTCACCAGCGGATCGTCTGGCTCGACAACAAACCCTTGGCCCGAGAGGGTCACGCCCATGAAAGAGATGCCGGCATTGCTAGCGAGCGGCACAGCTCCGGCGACGTCTGCTCACGCGAAGGTCGGCGTGCACTTGGCCATTCGCCTGCGACAATCGGACGAGCGCTTCACCCTGTCCGGTCAACTCTTCGCCTAGCACTTCTCTGACTTCGCCGGGGCCCGTGTCACTCGCGAGCACGGTCATTGCGATTCGGACCTGGGCGCCATCGACGCTGTCAACCCAAGGGTGGTTGGGGATCGCAAAGGCGATGCGACCTCGCGAAACGAAGGTGGAAACGACCGAGCGATTGTAGCTCTGTGTGATGCTCTTCGTCGTGATCAGCCCCGCGCGCCGAATCGCCCTGCGCGAGATGGCCTCTCCCGCACCATGCCACCAGTACATGACGAGGTCGGCCGACTCGGGCACGTCACGCCACGCAGTGCGCAATGCGTCAACGTATCCGTCTCCAAGCCCAAGACGCATGCGCTTGTTTCCGATGAACGGCGGATTCCCCACGATGAAATCCGCCTGAGGCCACTCCGCTTTACGCGGGTTGGTGTACCGATAATCCACAGTCCGCGCGGTCTCGTCCGGCACGTCCTCGCCGGTGACCGAGCTCTTCTTGTAGGTCACGCCGTCCCAGCGCGTGATCGGTTTGCCCGTCTCGGCATCCGTCAGGAGCTCCTTCGCGTCGTAAGCGAGCACCGCGTCTCTGCACTCGATGTTGTGATAGTCGCGCAGGACCGGCTCCGGCACGGGGATGCTCCGGCCGTATTGTCGGAAGTGCCATTGCAGGTAGCCGATCCACAAGACGAGCTCGGCGATCTCTTTCGCCCAGCGCTTGATCTCGATGCCGTGGAACTGCTCGGGTGAGACGCGGATCGTCTCCATGTGCAAGAGCGTCTGCTTCTCTCCGAGAGACTCGAGCAGCGCGAACACCTCGCTCTCCAAGCGCTTGAAGAGATCGAGCGTTACGTACAAGAAGTTGCCGCTGCCGCACGCGGGATCGAGCACGCGCGTCGCGCAGAGCTTCTTGTGAAACCCGCGCACCTCTTCGACGGCTGTCTTGAGGCTCTTCTTCGCGGCGGCCTCGGATTTCTCTTGAGCCTCCGAGACGAGCGCGCGCACGTGCGCTTGCACGACGTCCCAATCGGCGCGGAGCGGATCTTCGATCGTCGGCTTCACGAGACGCTCGACGTATGCGCGCGGCGTGAAGTGCGCGCCGAGCAAGTGACGCTCGCGGGAGTCGAGGGCTCGCTCGAGCAGGGTGCCGAAGATGGCGGGCTCCACGTCCGCCCAGTTGCACTCGGCGGCGACGAGCAAGAGCCGTAGCGCATGCTCGTCGAGCGGGATGGCCGACGGCTGTTTGAACAAACCGCCGTTGAAGCGGAGCAGCTTGCCGACGAGCATCATGCTGCCGCCGTCGTTCATGTTGCGCCAGAGATCCTCGATGCCTCCGGTGAACGACTTGGGGTTGGGGATCCAGAAGTCGCGGATGGCGTGCGTGAAGAGGTTCTCGGGCAACAGGCCGACGTCCTCGGCGAACATCGTGAAGAGGCATCGCATCAAGAACGTAGCGACGCGCTCCTGCCCGTGGCCTTCAGCTTCCAGGCGCTTGGCGAGGTTGGCGAGATAGCCGGCCACCTCGCGCGTGATCTTCGCGGCGTGCTTGGACGGATCGAGCGTGAGCGGGTCCGTGAAGATCGTCTTGAGCAGGTCGGCGTGCTTGTCCAAATCGGAGAAGAACAGTCGGGACGATTGCGCGTTGGGGAACGGTCGATAGTCGTGCGTGCCGTCGAACGTCGCGTACAGGTCGAAGCAGTACCCGAGATCGCACGCGATCAAGAACGGCGGCGGCGCGTCGAAGCTGCGTGCGTAGCCGATCGCCTGGCCGTACGCGTCGCGCATGGCGACGTTCCACCCGGGCGTCGAGCGCTTCGCGGTGCCGAGCTTCTTGGCGCCTGCCTCCGAGCCTTGCTTGGCCTCGAGGATGAAGCAGCCCTTCTTGTAGAGGTCGATCTTGCCGATCGTCACCGCTCCGCCCGCGTGCGGCATCTTCGCGTCGCGCTCGAAGACGTAGTCGTCGCGGTCGCCGTCCCCCGTGGTCGGGTTCGGGTGCGGCACGCCGAGGACGTCACAGAGATCGCGGAGAAACGAGTCTTTGTTAGCGCGCTCGGCGGCGCCAGAGGCCTGCCAGCGAGCGATGAAGTCTGCGAGCGCGAGCATGCGCGGCGATACTACGGCAAAGGGAGCGCGTCGGGAGCGCGATCAAAGAGGGTCCGCGACGCTGCGCGGTCGCAAAGCGTCGCTAGAGTGGAGACGCGAGCAAGTTGTCGGTTCCAACCTTGTTTCCCTTCACGTCACGTCGCG
>JANYHY010000379.1 GCA_025362165.1 Myxococcales bacterium
TGAGATGTAGATTGTACATGTGGGCCGGCGCCTTCCGTTACGGCGGAATGTTATCGTTGCGGGATAGCGCAATCATACCGCGAATATGCAGGGCCGTAGATGTGCGAAGCGGACCCCGCATATGATGCGGCGGATATGAGGTGCCGGTTTTCATATTATTATCCCGCATCCCGCTTCAGCGCCTCCCACACGACATCGGATCCTTCATGCGACTCGGTTATTTCACGATGCCCCTGCATCCGGCGCATCGAGCGCCTGCGCAAACGCTGCAGGAAGATCGCGAGGCCATCATCCTTGCCGACCAGCTTGGTTTTTACGACGCGTTCGTCGGCGAGCACCTGACGGAGAAATCCGAAAACGTCACGAACAGCTTCATCTTCCTCGCGTCGGTCATACACGCGACCAAAACGATCAAGCTCGCGACTGGCCTCGCAGAGCCTAGCGTCACGCTCACGATCACGTCGCAAGGCATCGGTCTGCGTCTCATCGCGTCCGTCGATCAGGCAGCGAAGCCGAACCTCGACACCACAATCAACCGCGTGTCGATGTCGTTCGCGATGCACTCTGACGATCACTTTCTCGGCTTCGGCGAACGGTTCGCCTACACGGATCAGCGCGGCAAGTTCCTCTATTCGTGGGTGGAAGACGGTGGCTTCGGACACGGTGAGGGCACGCCCCTTGGAGTAGGAAACCCGTCTCCGTCTGGACCCGCGCAGACGAACATCCCCATCCCGTGGTTCTGGGATCCCAAGGGGTTTGGGGTGCTCTTCAACACGACCTATCGAACTCGCTATCACCTCGGTGACGACGCACCCGAAGCGTTCCGCCTCGAGGCGACGGAGAGCAAGCTCGATGTCACGGTGTTCGTGGATCCCGATCCGATGAAGCTCATCGGCGCGCTCACGGAGGTCACTGGCCGCCCGCCTGAGATCGCGGACTGGCTGTTGGCGCCGCGCCGTCGCGCCAACATCGGAACGAGCGAGATGGACGATCTGCGCAAGGCGCACGTGCCGACCACGATGGTGGACACCGCGCTGCACTACTTCCCCGGCGGAATCGGCAATCTGGCCGCCACGGTCAAACAGATAACCGCAGACATCCACAAACGCGGTTTCAAGGCCATCGCGTACTTTTGCCCGTTCGTCTCGGACGCGTGGCACCCGGTGTTCGACGACGCGGTCGCCAAGGGGTACCTCGTCAAGAAGCCAGACGGCACACCCTACGTCGTGGTGGACACACCGTACGCGGCGGGCATGGTCGACTTCACCAATCCCGCTGCAGTTAGCTGGTATCAGGGTTGGATGCAGCAGGCGATCGACGACGGCTGGGACGGCTGGATGTACGATTTCGCCGAGTACGTCCCGCTCGACGCTGTGATGTTCGACGGCACGACAGGCCTCGAGGCGCACAACAAGTATCCGATCTTGTACCAACAAGCCGCGTTTGATCTGCTCGAGAAAATACGTAAGAAGGACTACCTGATCTTCGTAAGATCCGGCTATGCGGGTACCGGCGGTCGCGTGCCGATGGTGTGGGCGGGTGACCAGAGCACGGACTTCGATCTCGCGGACGGCCTGCCTGCGGCGCTCACCGGCGCGCTCAACCTCGGGATGAGCGGCGTGCCGTTCTGGGGGTCGGACATCTCTGGCTATCACTACGTGTTCAACCCACCACCGGACAAAGACGTGTACCTGCGGTGGACGGAGGTCGGCGCGTTCAGCACGGACATGCACGACGAGAACGAGGGCGCCGGAAACTCGCCAGTGTCTGATCGTTGGCAGATCTGGAAGGACCAGCAGACCCTCGACGTCTACAAAAAGTATGCGTCGATGAAGACGCGCATGGTGCCCTATACGAAGCTCGCCGCCGCGCAAGCGCACACGACAGGCGCGCCGGTGATGCGCCACCTCTCGCTGCTGTTTCCCAAGGACACCAAGACGTACGCGATCGGCGACGAGTACATGCTCGGTGACTCGCTGCTCGTCGCTCCTGTCGTCTCGCGCGGAGCCGTGACGCGGGACGTGTACTTGCCCGGAGACGCGTACTTCGATTTCTGGACGGGCGCGCGCGTCGGCGGACATACGACGGTCAAGGCGCAAGCGCCGCTCGATGCGGTGCCGATCTACGCGGTGATGGGCGCGATCGTGCCGTTGCTCGCGCCAGACGTGGAGACGCTGATGCCGGCGACCGACGGGAGCGGCGTCGTGAGCGCAGCGGATCGGTTGGATTTCGTCGAGGCGTGGATCTATGCGGGCAAGACGACTCAACTCACGCTAGATGACGGGACCGTGATCTCGCAGTCCGCGCCGGCCGCGGCCTTCTCGCCTTCGAGCCCCACGGCGAAGAACGCCACGCTCACCACGGCCGCCACGGAGCAAGATCTCGCGACGTGCGCGGCATGCGCTCTCGACGACACGGCGAACCACCAGCTCTCGATCTCGTTGAAGACGAGCGGCGACACGATCACCGCGGGTCCGCTCACCGTGAGCGTCTCTCAATCGCCTTCCGTCAAGCGATATCTGATGCGCGTTCGATATTGAGCGCGCGCTCTCGAAAAGTTCTTCGCCGCGTCGCTTTGGAGATCGAGGCTCGAGGGTGCACGTGTATTGTCGATCTCAATCGTCGTGGGGAAAGCAACGCGAGTCGTCGAGCAGGGGATCAAAGCTTCGCGGGCACCGGCGCTCGCGCGCGCGGAGCTGTTGAGCAAGGTCGCGCGTAGTCGACTCGAAGACGAACTCGAAAAGGCGCTCGAGCGCAAGCCAGCCACTGAAGGCAAGCTCGCAGGAGCGCTCCGAGCCGTCGCGCCGCTGAGCCCGCACTTGCGCGCGAGCATGGCAGAGGCCGCCGCGGTGATGTTGCGCCGAGGCTCGCTCGGGCGAGAAATCTATGCGGCGTGCATGCGCGCTGTCGCCGAGGGCGGAGACGCGCAGACAGCGTCCCTCGTGCGCACGGCGCTCTCTCACGACGAGGCAGGTGGTGCTCCGGCGCTCGCAGCCGCAGCGCTATGCCGCGACACATCGCTCGCCGGGCTCCTCGGCAAGGTCGCCGCGAGCCGACAGTCTCACGTCGCGTTCGGCGCAGAGACGGCGCGTGTCGTGCGCATCGAGTCGAACGGCGCGCACCTGACGTCGCTCGCCCCGATGATCAAAGAGAGCCACCGCATCTCTCTCTGCGTCGAAGTGTTCGTCCCGCTCGCACGCGCTGGCGCCGCTCCGATCGCGATCGCGCCTGCGCTCTCCGTGCTGCGCGGCGCCGAGCGCCACTTGGGTCGTTGGCTCGTGCTCGCGGAGGTCGCCACGAAGGCCGGAGATGGCGCGCCGCTCGCCGAAGCGAAGACGAAAATGTCCAACGGACCGTCGAGCTCACGCGGCGCATGGGCGCTCGTTGCTTGGGCGTTGGAGGAGTCGCTCGCGCGTCACCGCCGCCAACCCGCACCTCCGCCCCCCGATGTGCGGCCGACAGTGGAGCTAGTCGCGCGCTTGTCGGATCGCCCGAGCTCGGATCGAGATCTTGGGTTCCTGTTCCGCATCGCCGCGGCGAACGGCGCGGGCGCTCGCCCGATGCTCGACGCGGTCGTCAAGCAAGGACCTCTGAACGACGAGACTGGCGTGCGCGCTGCCATGTTCCTCGCGCGTGATCACGGTCGCGACGATCTCCGCGTCGGGATCCATCAGATCGCGACGGGCGCACGTCGGGACGATCTCCGCGGCTTCGCGACAGCAGCGCTGTGGGACGTCGGCGCGAGAGATGAAGCGCGCGTACTCGCCGACGAGCTGCTCACTAGCAAGAACGTCAGCAACGTCGCGTGGGCCTCGCTCGTGCGCGCGGCGGCGCTCAGCGGCAGCGGTGACGACGTCGCTTCGGAGATGAACTACCGGTGGATCCAGCTCGGCTGGCTCGAGTAGGCCTCCTAGTTGGGGGGGCGCTCGCGCTCGCGATCCTCACCACCGCAGAGCAAGCACGTGGAAGCGCGGAGCGCACGACGTTGGTGCTCGTCGCTGATCGAGACGACGATGATGGCGACGGCAAGCCTGACGGCGCTGCAAGATCGCTTGGAGTCGCTGGCCGGCGAGACGTAATTCCGCTCGAGCTCAACGACAAGAAGGCGACGCTGCGAGCGACGAGCGGTAGTGAGCACGTGCGCGCGTGGGACGGCGCAATCTTGCTGGCGATGGGAGCGCCGATGGGCGACGCCCCGAGCGCGCAGGGGATCTCGCCTGGAGTCACGGACATGTCCGTGCGCGCGTCGTCCGGCAAATCGAGCCCACTGCGGGTCGAGGTGTGGGGTCTCGACTGGCTCGACGCCGGCGGAGCTCGGATCGATCCCGTGAGCGATCACGTCTCGCTCACACGCGTGCCTCCGTCGCGCGAAGCTGCAGTCGATCCCGACGCGGTCTCTGTTCTCATCACGGCACCCGACACGCGAACGGCGCTGCCCGACTTGTCCGTGGAGTCGCTGAGCGCTGCTGGCATTCGACTCGACGCGCTCGAACACCTCGCCCTCGTCGCGCGGACTTGCGGAGCTTCGACGTGCTTTGGGTCGGCTCCGCTGCGATTGGTTGTCGATGAAGTAGACCGCTCTCACCCGCTTGCCCTCGGCCGGTCTTTGCGCGCGGAGGTCGGTGGTGCTGTCGTATTGAGACTGTTGGGTCGCAAGCAAGTGATCCGCGTGCTTGGGCCGCGCGCGACGCCCGCGGGGCCGATCGGCAGGCTCCGCGCCACGCTGCGCCCATTCGTGCTGCGGATGTCGCCAGGGGGCATGCCGGCGATCGGTGGGAACGACGCCGCCGCGGCCGCGACCGTGCGCGCCGATCTCGCGGTCGCCTCCGCGGTGTGGGGACAGTGCGGTGTCTCGTTGGGTGATACGTCAACCGCCGACGTGCGCGTTGTCGATCCTCCTGCTCCTCACCTCCTCGCACTGGGCGCGGCCGCGGGGCTCCCCGCTAGCGGCGGCGAGCTTCGTTTCACGATCGACGGCAAGGCGACCATCGTCGTCCCGATCGCTGCCGGTGCCTCGGTCGACAGCGTCGCGCGAGACACGAGCCAGGCCATCATCCGCGCGGGGTGGCTCGCGATCGTCTCTCCCAACGCGCGCGCGTCATCGTCTGCGCTCGCGAGCGTGGACGTGCTCGTGCGGCGCCGCGACAACACGCCAGCGTCGCTCGACACCGCCTCGGCCATGCCTCTCAGCAGCGATTACACGCTCACCGCGCAGATCGGCTCGGTCGAGCTCGCAGGCGGGCTCGAGCACTTCGGCGACGACGACTCACCTACCGGCACGCTCGAGGAGCGGACGCTCGTCAAGGCGCTCGACGATGGCGATCCGACCACCATCGAGCTCATCATCGTTCCGTACTTCGCGGGCAGCGGCCGCATCGGCGAGTCGTTCATCGCGAGCGAGTCGCCGAGTATGCGCAACGTGGTCTTGCTCGATCGCGGAGGCGTGCGCGCTCGCAGAACGAGCCTCACCTTGGCGCACGAGCTCGGCCACGTGCTGTTGTCGATGCCGGGTCACCCGGATGATTACGGGGAAGATACACCGACCTTGTTGCTCGACTCCGACGCATCGGACGCCTCTCCGTTCGGGCCCAAGCGCATCCCCATCGACGAGTGCGCGCGCGTGCTCCGAGAGAGCGGGCCGCTCGCGAGAGTGCCGCTGCTGACTGCCTGGCCCGTAACGCCGCTCGTGATCCGCTAATCAGAACACGTTGATGTCTTTGAGCTGCGTGCCTCCCGCGTACGCGTAGCTCACGTAGTTGTCGAACCCATACGCGACGATTCCGACCGGCAAATCAGCCTGAATTCTGTGCACGCCATCGTTCTGCGCGCCTGGCTTCACGTTGTCGGGGGCGAGCTTGTTTGGGTTGATGATCGGGAAAGAGAGTTGGCACCTGTAGGCGACGAACGCCGGGTTCGGCTTGCCGCGAACCTTCGCCGTGAGACCGTCGCCGGGCGCGACCTCACATGGGCCGCTCTCGAGCGGCACTCCGTCCAGGAACGCGTGCGTCCCGAAGCGCGCGCTGATGACGAGGAAATCGAAGTTGTACTTGTCCGGCGTGAGCATCACGTAGTCCGTGCGCCACTGCTCTACTGGCGCGACGAACGTGATGCTCGGATCACCGCCAGGCAGCCCGCGCGGCACACCGCCCGCGTCCTGACTCGCCTGCACGTCCACGACGATGATCGGCTGATTTCCATTCAAGAGAAAATCTTGTCGAACCCCGAGCGTTCGGTCCGCGCCTGGCCCAGTGAGATCGAACGCGTCGTTCGGCGGAGGGAGCGTCGTCGTGACGTGCGTCGGCCCAGGACCGGTGGCGACGACGCGGAAGTACTCGACCTCGTCGATCGTGCCGATGTTGCCGCCAGCGGCGAGCACGGCGCGAGTGCGGTTGGGCATGCGGGCGAGCGCGTAGGACTTTCCCACCGCGCGCAGCGGCATCAACTGATCCTCGAGGTGGTCCGCGCAGCAATAGCGATCGGCCAGCGTCGCGAAGAACGGCGCGTCCGAGGCCTCGCTCCCGGGGAACACGGAAATAGGCTGATCGGCGCTGACTCGTGAGCCCGTGAAGTCCGCGTTGAAGTCGCCCGTCTCCAGGTTGAGCACCTCGAACTGCTGCAGCACGACGTCCGCGGCTTGTCCCTTGCTGAGACCTTGGTCGAACGGCCCACCCGAGATGACGCGTGTCGAGGTCTCGATGTGCACGTGCGTGTTCGGCCGCTCGGCGACGATCGCCAAGAACGCGCGCAGATCGATCCCGAAGTTCTGCGACGGGTTGCTGCTGTTGGCGATCGTCTGAGGCCAACCCGCTACGATGTAGGAAGAACCGGAAATGCCCGTCAAGGCGCTCGTCGGCAAGAGCTGTGAGGCATCGTTTGAAAAGACATTGACGTTCTCTAAGGGGTTGAACTGGTAGGCGACGATCGGCATCGAAGCGCGCACACGGAACGCGTGACGCGTGAGCGCAGTGCCGGTGCCAGTGTTGAAGGAGCCATCGGGTGAGCCGTCGAGCTCGCGCGGACCGAGCCGAAACACCTCGAGGTTGCCGGGCAGGATCGTGGCCTTCGCCATCGTGCGTAGCTGCGCGGGCTGGCCGACAGGCGCGTCGTCTTGATCCACGATGACGTCCGTCTTCACGTCCGGCTCGGCGTTCGAGACGACGATCGCAAACTGCTGCGCAGCCGCGTTGTCCGCCGCCGAGACGACCGCGTTGTCGAGATCCGCGCCCCAAACCTCGCAGCCAATATTGGAGTGCTCTTGATCCGCGTCCGCACACAGGTTGTGGCAAGCGCCGTCGCGGCAAGCTTGGCCCGTGCCGTTGTCGCAGGTCTTCACTGCGGCGCGCTTCTGTCCATCATCGGTGCACTGCGTGACGGTCTGGCCGTCGCAGTCGAGCGAGCCTGGGACGCAAGGCAAGCACGTGGGCGGCGTGCCCGAGCAGCGCAGCTTCTCGAGGTTGCAGTCGCGCACCGTTTGCCAAGCGTTGTTCGCGCACCGCGAGACGACGTCACCCAAGCACGTGACCTTGCCCTCAGCGCACGTGATCACGATCGGGAGCGGCACGTCGCGGTAGGAAGGGTCGTACTTGCACGACGCGAAGATCAAACCCGTGAGCAGTGCGGCCCTCGCGCGCATCGGCTAATACACGCCAGATACGCGATCAGCTGCATAGGCGTTCCACGCCGATGAGTAGAGCTGTCCGTAGCGAAACTTCGCGTAAGAGAAGGAGTCGATGCGTGCGATCTGCACGGACGTCTGGATCGCTCCGTGAGGGATCGCGAGATCGGGCCCGATGGCCTCGAGGTTCGGGAGAGTGAAGCTCTTGTTCCCAGGGCTGATGATCGTCCAAGACTCGATGCCGCCGCCGCCTGACACGATGAACAGCGCGAGATCGATCGTTCCAGTCGCAGCGACGTCGACGTGCATGCCGTCCCACACGCCGTTCGACGGAGAGATGGGCTTGGGCACGGGCAAGAAGCCGGTGAGCGCGAGTGGGACGTTCGCGTTGTTCGTGTGCACGTGAGACACCACCGAGAGAGGCACGTCCAGCTTGCTCCCGCTCACCGCCGAAGCGCTCACGACATACGACTCGCTCGCGAACGAGCCGGCCATCGCAGGGAGACCGACGAACGAGACGAGACCGGGTGTCGGCAGCATCTTCGTCTGCGGCGACACGCTGAAGAGCGCGTATGCGCCCTGTCCGACGCTCACCGCTGCGCGCGCGACGAGGCGATCGGGGCCGCGATTGGTGGTCGGCGGCGGCTTGGTGTCGAGCACGAGCGAGTGATCGAGCAGCGTGTTCATCTTGATGTCGACGTGCGTGGTCACGACCGTCGGTTGAAGTGGAACGCCGCGTTGAACTCCCATCATGTACGGGATGAACGTGCGCCCTGCGCTGTTGTTCCGCTCGATCCCGGCGACGGCGTAGAGCGTGACGTTCCCCGGATACCACGCGATCGTGTAGCCGAAGCCGAACGTGCCGTTGGAGTCCATCGTCGTCGCGGACATCGGATCGGGCAGGTAGAACGTGGAGTCCGGGTTGGACACAGCGGGAAACACATAGGCGGCGCGTCGCTCGTCGGATCGGATGGGCAGCGGGACGCCGATCCAATCGCCGCGCGCTTGGAACTCCGTGCCGGTGGGCCAGATCAGCTCACCAGTCGCGGCGCCGAGATCACGCGGCTTGCCGCCGCCCGTCGGAGGATCGCCCTGACCGCAAGACGGATCGAGCACCGGATCGAGGTACACCGTGACGGTGTCTACAGGTACGTCGACGAAGCTCGTCGGCGAATGACACTTCCCCGCGACGGTGATCGTGACGACGCCCTTCAAGCTCGGGTCTTTGAGCTGCGCGACACCGCTGAGATCAGTCGTTCCGACGATCGCGGTGCTCGCGTCATTTCCCGCGATCGCCTTCGCGCCTGGGATCGACATCCCCGTGTAAGAGTCGAGCGCGATGACCTTGATGGAGCCGTTGAGCGCGCCGCCCGAGAGCCCTCCGCGAAAGCCGTCCGCGGAGTCGCTGTAGACGAACGCGTCGCGGGCTTGTGTCTGCGACAGATCGGGGTTGGTGACGGTGACGTCCTTGCTTCCCGCTGGGCTCGGCGGCGTCGTGCACTCGAGGTGTGTGGTGTCCGTCACCGCGACGTCGGTGCACGGCTTTCCGTCGACGTCCACCGTGCTGCCTGTCACCCACGTCGTGCTCGCGCCGTGGAGCGCGATGCGTGTACCGCCGCTCGTCGCGCCCGAGTTGGGGACCACCTCGAACGCGTCGTAGGTGAACGCGGCCTTCAGCGTGCGCGTCTCTTTGGTGCCGTCGTCGATGATGGTGACGTCCGCGACGCCAGGGTCACCGGGCGGAGTCGTCAGCGCTGCGCGCGTCGGATCGCTCGCGAACAGATCGCTCGAAGGGACCTCTTTGTTCGCGACGAGTACCCGCAGCCGCGACGAGAAGCCACGCCCTGCGAGCACCGTTCGCGTACCGCCGCTCCACGGTCCGTGCGAGGGGTTGAGCCCAATCAGCGCGAACGGATCTCCGAGGTTCACGTCCGAGCGCAAGCCCGAGTCGTCCCCAAGGTCGGTTGGCGGAGGCGCCCCCGCGTCATCAGTCCCGATGAGCGATGGGCCTTTGCCCAAGCAAGCCCACGCAAAAACAATCGGCAGCGTAAGTAAGGCAAGACGACGCACGCGATGAGCGTATCGCATTCTTCGTCGGCGCGCATGAGCCTGCTTTCTTGCAGGCCCAAAGCCGTTAGAAGAAGTTGCCGATCGTGAACTCGAACACGTAGCTCTCTTCATACGGCAGCGGCTGTAGGGGGAAACCCCACTCGAAGCGGAGCGGTCCGAGAGGCGAGAACCAGCGAATCCCAAAGCCGGTCGAGGTGCGGAGATAGCCGAGGCTGGACGGATCGAAGCACGTCGAGACCACCTTGGAGAACTGCGGGGCCGCGGTGGTCTTGCACCACTTGTCCTCCGTGTTCCACGCGTTGCCCGCGTCGAGGAAGACCACGCCGCGGATGCCGACCTTGTCGATGATCGGGAACTCGAGCTCGAGGTTCTCGTACGCTTGCAGGTTGCCGCCGATGTTCGCGCCGTTGGTGATCGGCGGCGAGTTTGGATCGAGCCCTTGCGTGAGCGGCAGACGCGCGCCGATCGTGCGGAGGCGGAAGCCACGCACGTCGAGGATGCCGCCCAAGAAGAAGCGCTGGAAGATCGGTACGCCGTCGTTGCTCGGGCTCGTGATGAAGCCGATCTCCGTGTTCAGCTTCAAGATGAAGCCGGTGCCCGGCTGACCCGTACCGCCGCCTAAATTGTAATAGAAGCGTCCCGTCCAGCGGTGGCGCAGGTACTCGATCTGGCTGCCGAGCGCGCTGGTCGCGAGCTCCGTGGAGAGCTGCAGGTAGATGCCGCTCGACGGGAAGAGGCGGTTGTCGCGCGTGTCGTAGACGAGCGCGGGTCGAAGCGAGATCGATCGACCGCTGTTGAACAGGTTCGAAAGCGGCAGCCGCTGGAACAACCCAGAGAACGATGACGTCGTGTTGCCGAAGAGCGTCGAAGAGTTGTCGACCTTGTCGTACTGAGCCGTGCCAGTGAGCGAGAGGCGCAGCCACGGCTGCACGAGCGCATAGCCGAACGTCAGCGATCCGCCGATCGAGCGTCGCGCGAAGTCCGTGTAGACGTAGAGCTGATCGTACAGCTCGGTAGATGCGCTCCAGTCAGAGTTCAAGAAGTACGGCTCGAAGAAGCGCACGCTCAAGATCTGTCGAAGGCCCGAGATTTGAGCCTGGAACGCGAGCGACTGCCCGTTGCCGAAGAGGTTCGCTTGTTGAACCTGTGCGGTCGCGATGAAGTTCTCGACGGACGAGAAGCCCGCGCCAACCTGGAACGTGCCGGTAGGTCTCTCGCCGACCTCGAAGTAGATGACGACCTTGTCCGGCGCGCTGCCTTGCTCCACGGAGACATCCACGCGCTCGAAGTAGCCGAGGGCCATCACGCGCCTGCGCGACTGCTCCTTGCCGCTCTCGGAGTAGAGCTGGCCTTCTTGGATTTCGAGCTCGCGCCGGATGACCTTGTCGCGTGTCTTGGTGTTGCCCTTCACCTCGATGCGCTCGATGCGTACGGGCGGGCCGCGCTTGATGGGGATGATCAGATCGACCTGCGCGGTGACCGGATCCACCTCCGTCTCCGGCTCTGCCTCCACCGTGTAAAACCCGGCGTCTTTGTAGAGCGTGCGCACGCTGTCGAGATCCTTGATGACCTCTGCGCGGTTGAAGTAGTCGCCGGAGTGCGCCTTGATCATCTGGCGCAGCGCGCGACGACCGCCGAGCGGCTCGACCTCCGTGACCGTGGGCGATCCGCCGTCTGGCGGCTTCTCGTAGATCTTGAGCTGGCGGATCTTGAAGCGCGGGCCCTCGTGGATGACGACCGTGATCTCGATGCCGCCGCGGTCTGGCGTGAGCATCACGCGCGGCGTGCCGATCTGCACGTTCATGTAGCCC
>JANYHY010000448.1 GCA_025362165.1 Myxococcales bacterium
CACCCAGCATAGAGACCGACTCCTTGTCGGCCGATTCACCAGGCTGATTAACCGTGAACGCAATCCTCGGTTGGCTCCAGGTGTCCCCGCCATCGTCCGAGGAGAGTACCGCGATTGCATCAGAGAAGAAGGTGACTTGCCCGTTCGATGTCGACGGCGAGCGCGTCGACGCGATGTTCGTGTACAGAATGCGTGTCCCGTTCGTCGCCAGCCACGGATCCCCCTGCAACGCAGTCGGGCATGGCGGCGTTCCGCAAGCGTCGGGCGCAGAGAAAGCAGCGAAGGTTTGCCGGTTCCACGAACGTCCCGCGTCTCGTGAAGTCGACAGACCCGCGAAGCTTGGTCCTATCTTCATAGCAGCGACACCGCCGTTCACGACTTCCCACCCAGAAAGATCGTTATAGCCGACAAGCACACGGTCCTCCCGCACACCTCCCGAAACCTTGCGAAATCCAAGTGCGCTCGTCTCGCTTTGCCAAAGATACGTCAGCGACGGCGATGACGCGGGATTGGACGCATTGTTGTCGTACGGGTCGGCCGGATTGCACGCAACGAAGATGACGAGAGCAGCGAGCCTGCGTCCGATACTCATGAGACCTCCCAACGGTAGCGAAGATCGTGACGGGTGAGCTTGCGCAAGTCAAGACCCGCCGATGCGGGTGTGTAAGTAAGTAAGACGCGTTTGGGTCCGCCTCCATCGCGACGAAGCCTGTCGCGTCCTACAGCCTTCCCCCGGAGGACGCCCAGTTCGCGAGGCGTACGGAATGCCCGTTTTTGCGGAGAACTCGTGCGTCACAGAAGGATCACACCATCTGGGCTCCGAGCGAAACCTCTGAGCGAAACCAATGCACGACGCGGGCCTCGGCGAGCTGCGAAACCTCTTCAGCGAGCTCGCGCGGTACGACCGTGGGTGCGGTCACGAGGACTTCAAGTCCGTGCGCGCGAGACGAGGTCTGCGGCGCGCTTCGGGTCGATCGGGCCGCCCGCCTTGCCGTCTGCGCGAAGTGCGCTCCCGACGATCACGCCATCGCAGGCGCTCAAGATCTCGCGGACTGTGTCGTGTGTCACGCCGCTCGCCGCGTAGACTGGCACTTTGCTAATGCGTTTGACTCTTATCAAAGTATCGAGATCCACCGATTGACCAGTACCGCGGCCTGTCACCAAGACCGCGTCCGCGAGCCCGCGTTCCACGGCGTCGCTCACTTCATCTTCGATCGGACGCACGCCGAGCGGCGCAGAGTGCTTGACGTCCACGTCCGCCCAAATCGCAGCCTGCGTTTGAAGTGAAGCGCGCAGTCGTACGGTCTCGGCTGCGCGGCCCTGGATGAGGCCTTGATCGGTGACTCGCGCGCCCGTGTGGACGTTCACGCGGATGCACGAGGCGCCGACGCATGCTGCGATCGAGAGCGCTGCCTCTGCGTCGTTGCGCAGGACATTGACGCCGAGCTTTGCCCCCGCGCGCTTGGCGGCGAGCGCGCACGCGGTCATCGCGGCGATCGTCACAGGTGGCACGCGCTCCGCGAAGAACGGCGCGTCTCCGTAGTTCTCGATCATCACGAGATCGAAGCCAGCTTCGACGAGCGCGCGCGCATCTCTCTCGACGCTCGTCAGCGTCTGATCCAGAGAGACCGCGTTCGGACTACCGGGTAGCGCTGGGCAATGAATGACCCCTATCAACATCGCCGCCACTATGGACCGTCGTGCATCATGATCGGCGGCGCGACTCCGAAGTTGGGAGTCGGCACCATTCCGCCGCCTGGCGACATCCCCAAGCCCATCGGTCCGGAAGACGAGCCGGACTCGAAGTCTGGCCGGCCCAACAGACCGCGCACGTGAAATGTGTAGAAGCCGTCAGGGCGCTTGGCGGCCTTCATTTGTGGGACGACCATCTCCACGTCTCCGCCCTTGGTGGTGCCGGGCGCGCCGAAGAGCGCTTTGGTCATGTCGCTCTTGCTGCGATAACTGTCATTGATCTTGAACTTGAGATTGATGTCCAAAGAGCTCTCGTTGCCGAGATCCCTCATTTGAACTTTGCCCTCGCCGCTGAGGTCGAGGTCCTTGCCGCTCGCGCCGAACTTCGTGATCTTCATCTGGCCGTCCTTGGCCTCCGCGGTGAACGTGAGCGTGCCGATGGAGAGCATGGGCCAGTCGAGCGCGTTCTTCAATTTGGCTTTTCCATCGCCGATCGCGACGTCCGTGCCCTCGAGGTTCACGGTCCCAGAGCCTTTGGAGGCGCGCCCCTCGGGCATCGTCAGCTTGATCGTGCCGGAGATTTTGCCGACGAGCGGCAAGCCGATCATCTGCGTCAGCGCGTCTACGTCGTTCAGATCGATTTGATCGAGCTCTACGTCGATCTCGCGATCCTTGTGGATGGTCTCTTTGCTGCCGTTGGGCTTCTCCGTGACCTTCTCCGAGCCTGACTCCGAGTACGTGCCGCGCACGTGACCGCCGAGCGCGTCTAGCGAGAACGACACGTTGGTGCCCCCGAAGATCTTCGAGAAAATGCCGACGCGAATCCGCGCCTCGTCGATCTTGATCTCGACCGGGTCCTTCGCTGGCGGAGTCGGCGCGCTCGTGAGCTTGATGCCCTTGGCGCGCGCCCCCGAGAACCAGTACCAGCCGACCTCGTCGATGGACAGCTCTTGCTGCGCGCCCGTCGCCCTCTGCTGCGCGTTGAAGTCGGCGACGATTCGCTGTCTCAACACGTCATAAGGAAATAGCAGCGACGCGAAGATCGCGAACATGAACAGATAGAAGACCGCATATCCGACGCGCGGACCCCACTTCTTCAGGATGGGCTTCATCTAGGGCGCCTTTCCGGAAGGCGCGCCCGAGACCGCGGGATTGGCAGAGGACACAGGAGTCTCTGCGCGATCATACGCGGACACGCCGACCTCCACATCGTAGGCGTCTGGCTCTCCCATGCGCCTGCGCAGGTTGAGTCGCGTCACTGCCAAGGGAAGTTGGCTTTGCTCGAGCGACTCGAGGAACTTCGATATCGCCAAGAGCCCTCCCTTCTTGAGATGAATGACGGTCTGCCGCTCCGTATACCGTTTACCGATCGGGACCGCGGGTCTGTCCGTGTTGTCCGTCACGTCCAGCTTCTGCTTGCGCGCGCTCTGCTCGAGGAGCGGGCCGAGCTCCGGCGACTTGGTCCTGTAACGCGCCGCGATCGCGTCTTTCTTGGCTTGTTTCTCTCGGATCTGAGCGCGCGCGGACTGCACTTCGGCGATCGTCTGTCGCATCTCGGCGTTCTCGCTGCGCTTGGCGGCGACGATCGATTCGACCCCCAAGGGCGCGCCGATGAACGCAGTGGCGACCGCGACGACGACGAGCGCGCGGACGAGGCGCTGCTCGCGTGGGCTCAGGTTCCAGCGTTCGATGAAGGAGAAGAGCGCCATCTCACTTGCCTCCCGTCGCGCTGGGCGTCGCGCTCGCGGACGACGCGGTCTTGTTGTCGGGCTTCTTCTTGGGAGCCTTGATGTCCTCTGGGCACTTGATGTCGAACTCGAGGACGTACTTCTGTCGCTCGCCTCCGACGACTTGATTGGTGCGCGACACGTGGACGTCAGAGAAGCATTTCTCGTTCTTCAAAGATGCCTCGACTGATTTCGCGTCAGAGGTAGAGCCCGCCACGCCGTGGACGACGACGTGGCCTTTCTGGACGTCGAGCTCTTCGATGTCGTGGGTCATCGATTGAGGGATGTGCTCGCTGATGCGGACCATCACGTCGAAAGCGTCGGCGTGCGGCATCGGATCTTCGTCTGGCGCGCCTTGCTGTACGAGCAGCTCGTTCACGCGCGCGACGCTCGTGGTCTCTTCACCGAGCACGTCCTTGCTGACCATCCCCATCGCCGCCTCGAGCGTCGTGTGCTCCTTGCTTGCTGCCACGTATGACGCGCATGACGAGAACACGAAGCTGACGGCGAGCGCGATGCCGAGCCCCGCGAGCGCCGGAACTCGCTCGCTCAACCAACCATATCCGCGCTCGTACGCGAGCGGTCCCTTGCGCAGATCGAAACCGCTCGAGCGCCCGGCGAGCGGCAGCGCGAGGGCGAGCGCCTTGGCGTAGAGAGGAGCGTCATTGGCCATCGCCTGCGCACGCTCGCTCATCTCGACGGCCACGGACGGCAAGCGCAGCACCTTGAGCTGGAGCTCTGCGGAGAGGAAGGACTCGGCGCCCGAGACGAACGCACCGCCGCCTGCGAGATAGACGACCTCCGGCGGGTCTCCTCCTTGCGCGCGATAAGCAGATATCGAAACGCGAATTTCTCGCGCGAGCTTCGAAGCCGTCGCGGGCAGCCCATCTGTGCCCATCGAGAGCGTGCGCGCAAAGACTGGCTCACCCTTCACGAGCGCGAGAAAATCAGCGGATTTCGCGCCGAGATCGACGACGCAAATCGGACCATCCACGCCGAGCGCGCTGATCCACTCGACCAGACCCGCGAGCGGGAACGGACCCGCGCCCACGCGCTGCGGCTCCACGCCGAGCGCTTCTCTCACGATGTCGATCCTCGCTTTGACGTCTTCGGTGCGCGCCAAGACCGTGAGGACCGCGAGTTTGTCCTTGTTGCTCGACGACAATAATCGGTAATCGAGCACACCTTCCGACACGTCGAACGGGGTCTGCGCTTCCATCTCGAACGGCAAGACATCGGCGAGTTGCTTCTGGGCGCTCGCCGGGACCGATAGCGTGCGGACGACCAGCTTCGCGCCGTCCACGGAGGTCGCGACGCCATCACCAGTGCCCGCGCCACCCACGGCCTGTTCCACCGCGGCCTTGATCGCCGCCGCGAGATCGTCACCCACCGGCACGGACGCGAGCCCGTCCACCGCGATCTTTCGATACGCAGTCTTGACGACCGCGACCTTCACGCTGGCTTTTCCGATGTCGATTCCGATGTATTTCGGCATAGCTAATCCCTAATCAGTCAATTCGATAATAGACAATCGTGCCGGCGGGGTTCGGCTGCAGGACTGCGCCTATGCCGGTGTTGGTGGAGCTCGAAGACGAAGACGTGCCTGGAGCGGGAGGAATTCCTCCGGTGCTGCCACCTGCTGCGGGCGGCTGTCCCACGGGGGCGCCGATCGCCGGAGCGCCGCGGAAGTCCACGACCGTCGTGATCTTGACGCGCGTCTCTCGCTTGTAGCCTTTGACGACGCCGACCGCGTAAATCGAGAACACCTTGCTCTCTGTCGTGATGCTCTTGGCGAACTCCGTCTCGGACAAGAACTTCACCGGCTTCATTCCCATCTTCGCGAGCAGCGGCCCGAGTTGCCCTTGCCCCTTCATCGTCGCGATGAACTCTTGCGCATTACCAAATAGCGGCGCGCCCATCGTGATGCCGCGCGCCATCGTGACGCCCATCAAGAACATGCTCGCCTGCGACGGATCGACGCATATTTCAGCCGCGGGAGCGCCCGAGCACACGACACCAAGCAGTGTCTGCGCGTTGGCGCTGTTCACGTTGATCGCGCCCTGGCCCCACACGGTCATGACGCGCTTGTCTGGCCGGGTCGGGTCTGGGTCCACGAAGGTGGCCCAGTAGTCGTCGCTGATGCCGCGCACCATGTGC
>JANYHY010000467.1 GCA_025362165.1 Myxococcales bacterium
GGCAAAAGCTGCGACTCGATCTCGCGACGCTGTTGGCGGGGCAAGAGGGCCACGAGAGCGAGGCGCTCGGTGAGCTCCGAGACCTTCTGGTGGAGACGCCCGAAGACGCGGCGGTGCTAGGGCTCGTCGCGAAGCTCGCGCGAGTGGAGGCGTGTTGGGTCGAGGCCTCCGCGATGCTCGAGGGCGCTCTCAGCAAGACCAGCGACGTCGCCGATCGCGCTCGAGTGCTGCGTACGTTGCTCGATGCCGCGCAGGACGCGGCGGCGGAGACGCGCAAGGGTTGGCTGGAGCAGCTCATCGAGATCGGTCGCGGTGGTACGAAAGACACGACGCTGGATGCTCTGTTGCGTGGGCTCGCAGAGCAGCCGCTCACTCACGCTTGGTGGGACGAAGCTGAGCGTCTCGCGCGTGAGCTCGATCGCCCAACGGAGGTCGCGGATGCGTACCGTCACGCGCTCGCATCGAAGCTCGCGGAGCCTGACCTGCTCGAGGTCGGGCAGCGCGCGGTCGCCTTCCAAGAAGAGTGGTTCGAGGATCCGACAGGGACGATCAGGATCCTCGATCGGCTCGTGGACGCAGAGCCTGATGGGGGCTGGGCGTTCGATAGGCTCAAACTCCTGTACGACGCGCAAGAGCGCTGGGACGACCTCTTTCCACTCTATGATCGCGTGCTGTTGCGCGCCGACACTGCGCGAAAGACGGAGCTCCTCGAAGACGCCGCGCAGATCGCCAAGGACTTCGCGAAGAACGCCGATCGCGCGATCGGGTACATGGAGCAGCTCCTCAACCTCAAGCCGACGAACGAGCGGCTCATCGCATCGCTCGAGCGCCTCTACGAGCGACACGGCCGGCACCGCGAGCTGATCAGCCTCCTCGGCGCGAGAGTGCCAGCGCTCTCCGAAGCAAATGCGCGCGCGATGCGAGTGCGCATGGCATCGCTTTGGCTCGACGAGATCGGCGACGCGGCCGCAGCGCTCATCGTCGTGGAGGAGCTCATCGCGAACGCGGACGACGCTGCGACATCGACGCGACTGCTCGAGCGGATCCTCGCCGCTGCGCTGCCGAGCGACGAGGTGAAGAAGACACTCCCGCCTACGTCCTCTCCTGTGACCGAGAGCATCGCCGCGGCAGCGCGCACCTCCATTCCGCCTCCGACGACGCGCCCTTCGCAGGTGCCGCGAGCGTCTTCGCCGCCGAAGTCACGAGCCAAGCGCGTGCTCGTTCGCCAGCGTGCGGCGGCGTTCTTGCGCGAGCGCTACGCGGACCCCGGCAAGGAGGCGCACCTCGCGCGCGTGCTCGAGATCGAGCTCGAGGTGGTCAAGAGCGCGAAGGAGCGCATCCGCCGCCACAGAGAGCTCGCGGCTTTGTACTCCCAGCTCGACAGCGATCTCTCGGCGCTCGAGCACTGCGTGTCGCTCGTGATGCTCGAGCCCGACACCGCCGCGAACAGAGCGCAGCTCGAGGAGCTAGCCGGGAAGACCGGCCGCTACGATCGTATGGCGGACGTGCTCGTCGCGGCCGCGGAGGATGGTGCAGAGGAGGAGCTTCGCGTCCAACTGCTCTTGCAAGCGGGTCTCATCTGGGCGGACAAAGTACGCGACTCGACGCGCGCAATCGATCTGCTCTTCCGCCTGCACGCGTACGATGCTCCGGTCGCGCTCGTGCTTACGGGGGCGCGCAAGCTCGAGGGGCTGCTGTTGGAGGCCGGGCGCGACGCCGACCGCCTCGGCGTGCTCGAGCGCGTCGCGCAACTCGAGACGGAGGGCGCAGCGAAGCGCGCCGCGTTCGGTGATGTCGCCAAGCTCGCGTCTCGCCTCGGTGAGATCGATCGCGCGGTCGCCGCTTGGGAAGCGTGCCTCACGTTCGATCAGAAGGATCTAGAAGCGCTCACCGGGCTCGTCGATGTGCTCCTCGCAGATCGAAGGATGAAGCCGCTGGTGGACGCGCTCGAGAAGCGAGCCGCCGCGCGTGACGATGCAACCGAAGCGCGCGCCGATCGCGTGCGGATTGCACACATTTGGGCTGAGGATCTGGCGTCTCCCGAGCAAGCGGCGGCGGCCTGGACGCGCGTCGAGGAGGAGTTCGGCGAGAGTGACGAGGGCCTGTCTGCCTCGATCACGCTTGCTTCGACCCTCGAGCGCTACGCCGATCTCGCGAAGCTCTTGTTGCGCGCGATCGCG
>JANYHY010000490.1 GCA_025362165.1 Myxococcales bacterium
TCCACGCGCGGGGCGATGTCACTGGCGCGTGCCGCGAAAGCTCGTGCGCTCGTCCGCGGCCGAACCTACGCCATCGCCGACGACATCCACGATCTCGCGATCCCTGTCCTTGCCCATCGTGTGCGCCTCGCGTCGCACGCAGATGGCTTCATGCCAACGCGCGACGAGGCTGAGGCCGCTGTGCGAGAAATCGTCGCACGCGTGCCGGTGCCGCTGTGACTCCCGCAGACCGAGCGAGTGGGGGCGGTGCGAAGCCCGGGCTGATTGCGCGCTGGATCAAGCGCGTTCTATCGATACGCTCCCCGCGCCGGCTCAAGTTCACGCGCGAGGGGAAGTTCTTCGTCGGCATCACCTTCGGCGTCGGTTTCGCCGCACTCAACACCGCCAACAACCTCCTCTACTTGTTGCTCGGGCTGTTGCTTGCGCTGATCGTGGTCAGCGGCGTGATGAGCGAGATGTCCCTCAGCGATCTTACAGTCGTCCGCCGCCTGCCGCTCCGCGCGCAGGTCGGCCGCTCACACCTCGTCGAGATCGAGGTCTTCAATCACAAAGGTCGCGTGCCTTCATACGCGATTGAGGTCGAGGATCTAAGAGCTGGTCAGCCCGCTGACAAACGATGTTTCTTCTTGAAGATCAGCCCGAAGAGCGCGCAGGTCGCCGCATACCGACGGACGCCGAGCAGGCGGGGGAGGGACCAGCACATCGGCTTTCGCATAGCGACTCGCTTCCCGTTCGGGCTCTTCGAAAAATCGCGCGAGGTGCCCTCGGAGGGGGACCTCGTGATCTATCCCGCGGTCGACCCGGTTCGCCTCCCGATCGCTGGACACGGCAAGCAACAGGGCTTGGCTGGCTCCGTTGGCCGCGGAGGCGGCGAGGAGTTCCTCGGCGTGAAGCTGCTGCGCGAGGGGGAAGATCCGCGGGACATCCACTGGCGAAAGACCGCCGCGATCGGGCAGCTCGTGGGGCGAGAGCGCGCACGTGAGGCGCGCCCAGACGTGACGCTGACGCTCGACGTCTACAAACCTTCAGGTTCCACCGACGAGTGGGACGGGCACTTCGAGCGCCGCGTTCGTGACATTGCCTCACGAGCTGTTGCACATTTGAAGCGCGGTGATTCTGTCATTCTTCGAACCACAGCTAGCGGCATTATCCGGGCCGATCGCGCCGCGGGCGCCGATCCGATGCTGCGCTTCTTGGCCCTCGTGGAGTTCGCGCAGAAGCCAGCCCCTACTACCCAGGCGGTCGCGTGAGGTTCGGGCTCGTCCACCGCATCATGACCGACGCGCTCGCGGTGCTCGGCATCCTCGCCGTCGTCAGCACGGCCGCGCTCGGGCCGTGGACCAACGGCGTTCTGTTGATCGGCACGGCGCTCGCGCTCGCGGTTCCGGAGTCGTGGCAGGGCACCGCGTTGATGCGCCACGGTCTGACCGGTGCCACGATTTTGCTGTTCTTGGTGCAAGGCGCCCGTCTCGCGGCCGGACAATCCGTGGTGGACGTGACGATCGAGTTCGCTGCGTTGCTGCAGGTGATTCGCGTCGCGACCCGACGCGGCGCCGCGCACGATCAACAGATCATCGTGCTGTCGTTGCTGCATTTCGTCGCGGGGACCGTGCTTGGCGGCAACCTCGCTTACGGTCTCTGCTTCTTGGGCTTCTTGATCGTCGCGCCCGGTGCGCTCGTGCTCAGCCATCTCCGCCGGGAAGTGGAGGGAAACTACCGGCAGGGCGCGCGGGACCGGACGGGTCTGCCCGTCGACGTGCCGCGAATCCTGCGCAGTCGGCGCGTGGTCGGCCGCGGGTTTCTCGCCTCCACGTGCTTGATGGCGATCCCGATCTTCATCTTCACGGCGCTCTTGTTCGTGTTGTTTCCGCGCGTCGGCTTGTCGCTGCTCTTGTTGCAGCACCCGCACTCCAATCGCATGGTCGGCTTCTCCGATCACGTCGACCTCGGCGAGGTGGGGGTGCTCCGGAGCGATCCGTCGATCGCCCTCCGCTTCGAGACCGAGACGCCGCAGCCTCCTCCGCCGCACCTCGTGTTGCGCTTGCGCGGAACGGCGTTCGACACGTACGACGGTCGCGCGTGGTCGCGCACGCAGACCGATCGCCGCATCGCGGATCGCGCTGCGGGCCTGCCGGACGGCTACCAAATCTCGCGTCCGCCGCAGCCAGGAGACACTCGTGTCACCTTCGATCTCGAGTCGATCGATCCGCCTGTCGTGTTTTTGCCACCGAACGCGACGTCGGTGCAGCTGAAGATCCCGAACCGCTCGCTCTCCGATCCGCTGATGTTGCAGAAGGGTCCAGAGGGCGAGCTGCGCTACATCGGAGGGGACTCGCGCGGGCTGCGCTATGACGTGTTTGTCGCGCCGTCCAACAAGATCACGGCCGACGCGCTCGACACCTCCGACAAGTCACGATACCTCACCGTGCCAGCGTCTCTGCCGCCACGGCTCGCGGCGCTTGCGCACACCTGGGCTGACGGCGAGACCTCGACGGGGGCGAAGGCGCGCGCGATCGAGGATCACCTCCGCAAGGACTACAAATACGACATCACCTCGCCTTCAGGCGGCAAGCCGCAGCCGCTGGATCACTTCTTGTTCGAGTCGCGGCGCGGGCACTGCGAGTTCTTCTCGACTGCGATGGCGATGATGCTGCGCGAGATCGGCATCCCGTCGCGCAACGTCACCGGGTTCGTCGGCGGCACCTACAACCGCTTCGGCCACTACTACGCCGTCCGTCAGGGCGACGCGCACTCATGGGTCGAGGCCTTCACGGACGACAACGGCGTGGCTGCGTGGAGGACTTTCGATCCGACGCCGTCCGCGGGCGCGCAGCCGCTCGAGGACACGCAGGGCACGCTCGTGTATCTGCGCGACGTCGTCGACGCGCTCTCGCAGCGATGGAACTCCTACGTCGTCGGCTACGATTTCTCGCAGCAGGTTCGGCTCTTCGACGGTGTCAGTCACGCCTATGAGAGCGCGCGAGCCAGCGCCGGCATCAACAAGGGAGTCCTCGGCAAGCTCACGCGCGGGCCCGTGGTTGCGGGGGCGTTGCTGCTGTTGG
>JANYHY010000578.1 GCA_025362165.1 Myxococcales bacterium
TTGGAGCTGGGCTCACCTTTCGGCACACGCGGGAAGGAATGGGTAGGTCTTGCGAACGTTGTTCGTAGAACGAAGAGTACTAGGAGATCGTTTGTAGGCGGTCGTCCGTCTATCTTTCAAAAGGGTGCCCATGCGCAGAGTCGTTCCCGTTCTTTTGGTCCTCGGTGGCATTGGTGCGTTCGCGCTGAGTCAGCGAGGGAGCTCGGATGCTGCGCCAGGCACACAAGAGCTGTCCGAGTCGGACGTGGTCGGTGACACGATCACGGGCGAGATCCTCATCGACGCAAAGGACGACGTCTCTGCCGCCGATCTCGACGAGCTAGCCGCCATCACAGGCACGGCGCTCCGACCCAACAGCGAGCTCTCGTCGGACGACAAGTTCGAGGTCGCCGACGTGGATCCCGCGAACGAGGATGCGATCCTCGCCCGCCTCTCGTCGGATCCTCGCGTCGAGCACGCCGAGCCGATGGCCGTGTACCGCGCGAGCTTCGTGCCGGACGATCCGCTCTACAAGAGCAAGCAATGGCACCTCCAGCGCGTCGGCGCCGAGAGCGCGTGGGATGAGTCGTGTGGCATGGGCGTCACTGTCGCGGTCGTCGACACGGGCATCGCTTGCTTCGACAAAGGACCGTTCACCAAGGGCTCGGACCTGCAAGGCACGCGCTGCGAAGGCGGCTTCAACTTCGTCGACAAGAACGCGCCCGGCTACGACGATCAAGGTCACGGCACGCACGTCGCGGGCACGATCGCGCAGACCACCAACAACGGCAAGGGCACCGCGGGCCTCGCGTACTGCGCGACCTTGATGCCCGTGAAGGTGCTCAACAAGTCTGGCTGGGGAACCACCGCGAACGTCGCAGAGGGCATCCGCTTCGCAGCGGACCACGGCGCGCAAGTGATCAACCTCTCGCTCGGCGGTCCCATCAAGAGCGACATCCTCGAGGCTGCGGTCAAGCACGCGCATGACAAGGGTACCGTTGTCGTTGCGGCGGCCGGCAACAGCGGTCGCTCGGTCGGCTACCCAGCCGCATACCCGGACGTGATTGCGGTCAGCGCGACAGACTCGAACGACAAGATCGCGAGCTTCTCGTCCCGCGGTCCTGAGGTCGCGATTGGCGCGCCCGGCGTGAACGTCACCCAGCAGACGATCTGCAACGGCGGCCGCGACAAGTGCGAGATCTTCGGCACCTTCAACGGCACGAGCATGGCGTCTCCGCACGTCGCAGGCGCCGCCGCGATGGTCGTCGGGTTGGGCGTCACGGACCCCGACGCCGTCCGCAGCAAGCTGCAAGACACCGCGAATCAGAAGTCCGAGAAGAACTTGTATGGTGCAGGTATTCTCCGCGCGGACTCCGCGGTGAGCTCCACGCTCCTCTCACACATGTTGCTGCGCGCGATCGCGCTGTTGGCGTTGCTCGCACTCATCGCCAAGCGGATCAAGTCGCAGAAGGGTGAGTTCGCCAAAGGCAAGGGGATGATCCTGGGCGCGCTCGTCGGCGGGTTTGGTCTGCTGCCGTTCCTGCCGTTCACAGGCCTGCTCGCGCGGATGGGCGATTGGCGCATCGTCGGTGAGATCTTGATGCGGCCGCTCGGAGAGTTCGACCTCGTGCTCAGCGCTGGCTTGCATCGCTTCTTGCCGCTCGCGAATGCTGCGCCCGCGCTCGTCGCCGCACTCCTGATGTTCGGCAGCAAGCGTCTGCGCCCATGGGTTGGCGGCCTCGCGCTCGGGTCCGCCGCGGTGTGCTCGCAGATCGCGTTCTCTGGCGACGTCGCCTTCTTCGCAGGGGGCCTCGCGCTCCGTGTTTGGATGGTGGTGAACGTGCTCGCGTGCGCGTGGGTCGCTCGACTCGCGCTCGACAAGCGCAGCTAGTGCCTCTAGGAAATTCGCGAAGCTGCTCGTGCGCAGCATCCGTCGTTTCGACGGCATCGCGGCACTGGTCCGACCAAGGGGTGGTACTCTGAGCGATAGATGTCTCTGAAGATCGATCAGGACCACTCTCGCTTCCGGCAGATCGTTCGCGGCAAGATTCGCCAGAACTTGCGCAAGTACATCTCGCAAGGAGAGATGATCGGTCGCAAGGGCAAGGATCTGGTCTCGATCCCAATCCCGCACATCGACATCCCGCGCTTCAAGTTCGGCGACAAGCAACAAGGCGGCGCGGGTCAGGGCCAGGGCGACGTGGGCGACCCGATGGGCGGCGAAGAGTCCGAGGAAGGTGAAGGCGGCAAGAAGGCTGGCGAAGGCGAAGGCCAGCACGCGCTGGAGGTCGAGGTCACGCTCGACGAGCTCGCGGCGATCCTCGGTGAAGAGCTCGAGCTCCCCGACATCGAGAACAAGGGCAAGAGCAAGCTCGTCAACGAGAAGGATCGCTACACAGGCATCCGACGCGTCGGTCCCGAGTCGCTCCGACACTTTCGCCGCACCTACCGCGAGGCCCTCAAGCGAACGATCGCGGTCGGCGGGTACACGCCCGACAAGCCCGTGATCGTGCCGATCCCCGACGACAAGCGCTACCGCTCTTGGCGCACGCAGGCCGAGCCCGTCGCGAACGCGGTCATCCTCTACATGATGGACGTCTCGGGCTCGATGGGGGACGAGCAGAAAGAGATCGTCCGCATCGAGAGCTTCTGGATCGACACGTGGCTGCAGCGGCAATACAAGGGCCTCGAGAGCCGCTACATCATCCACGACGCGGTCGCGCGTGAGGTCGACCGCGAGACGTTCTTCCACACGCGCGAGTCCGGCGGCACGATGATCTCGAGCGCGTACAAGCTCTGCTCGCAGCTCATGGACGATCATTACCCAGCGGCGGAGTGGAACATCTATCCGTTCCACTTCTCGGACGGCGACAACTGGTCG
>JANYHY010000585.1 GCA_025362165.1 Myxococcales bacterium
CGCATGCGCGGATCTCGGTTCGGGTCGCCGAACGCACCAAGCTGCTCGGTGTAGACCTCGTCGATCGACAAGCCAGTCTCTTCATCGAGTTCTCTCGCGAGAGCTTGCTCCAGACTCTCGCCGCGATCATCTCCCTTGCCAACGCGCACGAAGCCGCCGGGCAGCACCCATCGGCCGCGAAAAGGCGGCTCCCCACGCTTGACCAAGAGCACGTGCAAGAGTGAGTCTTTGATCGTGAGGCACACGACGTCCACGGCCACTGAAGGGCGCTCGAACGCTTCAGGTTTGTACGATCGCAGGAAGGCTTGCTCCTCTGCACTGGTTCGCCTCTTGCGCATCGCGAAAGAGTATCATTACCTGTGAAAGAGTTGAAATTACCATTACTGGCGCTACCTTCACCGTGGAGGCTCTGATGGCCGCGACGATGATGATGGCGCTGTGTCGCGCGCGCGAGGGGGCAGTGCTCGAACGACGCCCTAGTCCGACGCTGGCGCCTGGCGAGGCGCGCTTGCGCGTGCTCCTCGCGGGCGTGTGCCGCACCGATCTCTATGCTGCCAATGGCGTCCTGCCCGTCGCGATTGGTCGCGTGCTCGGCCACGAGGTCGTCGCGGAGGTGATGACGTCGTCGAGGTTCGCCGCGGGTACGCGCGTGACGGTGCACCCGTGGATCGGCTGCGCGCGCTGCGCCGAATGCCAGAATGGAACGGAGTGCTCGAGCCCGCGCGTGCTGGGAGTCGACGCCGATGGCGCGTTCGCGGAGGAGCTCTGCATCGACGACGCGTGCTTGCACCAGGTACCTCGCGAGTTGTCGCTGCGGCGCGCGGCGTACATCGAGCCCATTGCTGCGTCGATGGCGGTGCTGCGCGCGCCGATCACTCGCGCTCAGCGGGGCGTGGTTCTCGGCACCGGTCGCATCGCCACACTCACGACGCGCATCCTCGAGCACGAAGGCTTCGACATATGCCAGCTCGCCACGGTCGCGACGGACGCTGGGGCGTTTGACTATGTGATCGAGACGAACGAACGACCCATCGCGGACGCCGTCGCACTCGTGAAAGCGCGTGGGCTCGTCGTGCTCAAGAGTCGCCCGCCTGCGAGCGTGCCGTTCGATCTGGCGACAGCTGTAAAGAAGCAGCTCACCTTCGTGGCCGTGGCGTACGCACCCTTCGGGGACGCCCTCGCGCTGGCGCCCAATTTGGATCTCGACGATCTGCTCGGAGACGTCTACCCGCTCGAGCGCTTCGCCGTCGCGTTCGAGCGCGCGAACGAGGTGTCCTCACCAAAGCTCTTCCTCGAGCCTAAAGGAGGCTGAAATGTGCGGCGTCGTCGCGATCGCCTCCTCGGGTGAGCCCGTGAGTGCGCCGATCGAGGTGGCGCTCGACGTGCTCGCGCATCGCGGCCCCGATGATCGCGGAGCGTGGACCTCGCCAGATCGGCGTGTTGTGCTCGGCCACACGCGCCTCGCGATCCGCGATCTCAGCGGCGGTAGGCAGCCGCTCGTGAGCGAGGACGGCAAGGTCGTCGCGGTCGTCAACGGAGAAATCTACGGAGCGACGAAGCTACGAGCAGAGCTCGAGGCTGCGGGCCACCGCTTCTCCACCAAGAGCGACAGCGAGCTCGTGGTGCATGGCTACGAAGAGTGGGGTGAAGAGATCGTGTCGCGCCTGCGAGGCGAGCTCGCGTTCGCACTATGGGACGCGCGTCGTGCAGTCCTCTTCTGCGCGCGTGATCGCTTCGGAGTGAAGCCGCTGGCGTGGACGCAGCGCAACGGCTCGATCCTCGTAGCATCGCAGGTCGCGGCGCTCTTCGCGCTGGGTGTGCCTCGCGCGTGGGATCGAGCAGCGCTCCTGCAGACCGCGAGCCTCCAGTACGCTGCACCGACCCAAACTCTGTTCCGTGACGTTCACGAGCTGCCGGCAGGGCACGTGCTCGTCGCGCGCGACGGCGAGGTGACCGTGCGCAGATATTGGGATCTCGACTATCCGCGCAAGGCCGCGCACGTGAGCGACGAGATCGCGATCCGTGACGTCCGCGAGCTGCTCGACGACGCCGTGACAGAGCGAATGGTGAGCGACGTCCCCGTGTGCTTTCAACTCTCGGGAGGCCTGGATTCAGCCGCGATCCTCGCGTGTGCGTCGCAGTCACGCCTAGGTCTGGACGCCTTCACGGTTTCGTTCTCGGACGACGCCGCGTACGACGAGGCTTCGCGCGCGCGTGTGATCGCGGACCACCTGGGCGCCCGCCTCCACGAGGTCCGCGTCAACGACTCAGACGTGGCCGCGCACTTTGCGGATGCAGTGATCGCTGCCGAGGGCGCGTGCATCAACGCTCACGCCGCGGCGAAGCTCATGCTCAGTCGAGCCATTCGTGACGCAGGCTTCAAGGTGGTGCTCACAGGGGAAGGCGCGGACGAAGTGCTCTTCGGCTATGCACACCTTCGCGCGGACTTCGAGGGCACGACCACAGGGGTTCGCGGGACCAACGCCG
>JANYHY010000595.1 GCA_025362165.1 Myxococcales bacterium
GCGCGCAAGTGGAACGACGCGAACGTGCTCGCGCTCAGCCTGCGCACGCTGTCGGAGCCGGTCGCGGGCGAGATCATCGACGCGTGGCTCTTGTCCACCTACGATGGCTTGGAAGATGAGAGCCTCGGCGCGATGATCTCGCCCGCGACCGGCTCCGACAGCGTGCGCAGGCTGAGCGCGAGCACGTTCGCGTCGTTCCACTTGCGCGCGCCAGTCGCGGTCGCCGCGTCTGCGCACAAGGCCGCGCGCACGCCCTTCACTTTGTTGGCGGCGATCGACACGCCCGTTCCGGTCCAACAGCACACGACGCCTTGATCGGAGTCGCCGCGCGCGACCGAGTGCGCGACCTCGGTGGCGACCTTGCCCCACGCGCCGACTGGCAGCACGCGCGCTTGGTGCCCGCGCTCGCGAAGGCGAGATGCGATCCATTCAACGACGGGGCGCGCTTCGTCGGTCCCGATCAGAAAGCGCATCGTCCCATCAGTCAGGGGTTCGCGTTCGGAGCGGGCCGCGGCGCAGGCGGACTAGCGCTCGCGACGGTGGGCGCAGTCGTGTCCACTGGCGACGGCTGCTGCGCGATCCACTGCGCGTACTTCTGTTGCGCGCGCGCTTGCACTGCGTCCACCGCGTTCTGCGCGGCGTCGCGGAGCTCTTCATCGATCATCGCTTGAGGCGCGGCGAAATCCGGATTCACGAGCAGGTCTGACTTGAGCACGGTCTTGTCGCCGACAGCGCGCAGCGTGAACACGAGGTCCGAGCCCTTGACGTTGCCTCGCACGAAGGTGCCCTGAACCACCTCGACGCCTGGCTGCGCGACGCGCGGCTGGAAGCGAACGACCTGCCACAGCATCACCATCCCGTGCAGCACCGGGACTTGGAAGTAGACGTCTGTGGTCGTGTCCGTTTTGTCGACGAGACGTGACGTCTTGAACTTGCCGCCGGAGTAGTCTTTGTAGTGTCCGTAGTCCAAGACGAGCTCACGCACGTACGACAGCGGAGCGGAGATGAGCACCTCCGCGTGACCGTAGCGATCACTCTTGCCGGAAGGGACATAGTTCCACTTGAGCGAGTGTCCGTTTGCTGGCTGCAGCCTGGCGAGATCTGGATCGCTCGGCGCGGAAGCTCCATCGGCGAACGAGACTCCAGAGAGAGCGAGTGTTCCCAACAGACCGAGGACGGCGACAAGCTTCATGGGGGACTCCACACCAACGATAACCGAGCAAGACGCGCTCCACACGTCAGACGCGCTAAATGGGCTCGCTATTCGAGAAAATTGCGGGTCGTAGGAGCCTGGCGATGTGCGCCAGATTCACACTAGGGCGCCTGGATCACGGTGCGCTGAACTTTGCGCGGCCCTCTTGCGACCACCAATCGCGGAAGCGCTGCTGGGCACGCTCGCGGTCGCGCTTGGGCAGATCCTCGTAGTAGCCGAAAGTCTCACCAGTGATGGTCTTGAGCTCGTCTGCTGCTGCGCGTCGGATGCCGGGGGTGTCGTCCGTGAGAGCGTCCACCAGCCACTCGATGCGATGACGCGCGGAGTTCTGTCCCCACCACGCAAGCCAGCTCTTCTCCTCACGATGAAAGTCTTGTCGCGTGATCGCGATGAGCGCTCGTCGCGCGACCGTCGCCAGCTCTTCGTCCCGATCGGAGAGCGAGCGGATCAGCACAGGCACTGCGAGCGACTCGCGCATCTCTCCAAGCGCCTCGGTCACGCCGATGCGCGCTCCGCGAGTCGCGCTCTGATCGCGCAGGACCTTGCCGATCTCGGCGAGCAGCGCGTCGTGCGCGACATCCGTCATCGCCTTGCCTGCTGCCCGCGCCGCCATGCGCACGCGGGGATCTGCGTCGTAGAGCCTCGCGACCACGGTGGACACGACCTCCACGTAAGGGAGCTCCGCCAGCAGAAACGTCGCCCAGAAGCGCACCGAGACGTCATCGCTCACGGCGACCTCGAGCACGAACGGCACGGCGACGCGACGCTGACCCGCGACCAGCCGTAGCACCGTGCCGCACTCGCTCGCCTTTGGCAGCGGAGGAGCGAGCTGCGAACGATCGACCCGCAGCGGACCAGGAAAACGCGCCATGATCGCGGGCATCGCGTGCTGGCCTTGCCGCAGCAGCTCACCCTCGGCGGAGCCGTCATCTTGCCCGAACGCGACGCGATCGACGAGCGCGAGCATCTCGTGATCCATGTCGATGATCACCGATGGCAGCGTCGACGATGGGGTCACTCCGCGTGCAGACGGCGGCCGCCGCGGCGGCACCACGATGCTGCTCGGGAC
>JANYHY010000606.1 GCA_025362165.1 Myxococcales bacterium
CGGCGTTGGCTCATCGGACTATCGATTATCGGATTGGCAACTAGCGCGACCGCCGGTCCGGAGACCGCGCTTCGCGAGTTCGCTGGAGGTCAGGTAAAGAAGGGCGTTCGCACGATCGGCATGGGCGGCGACGGCGCGTGAGATCGTTCGTTCCAAACGACGACCGGCAACTACGCGCTGGTCTACAAAGACGCCGGCGGCGCGATCTTCGATCAGGGCATTGCCCACTTCATGGACACCGGCAACACCTTCACCTTCAGCGCCGTGGGGTTCACGAGCCCGACGTTCTGGACCGACGCGGCGTTCCACATCATCGCGCTCGGCCAGACCGGCAATGGCGTCCACGTCTGGAGCCTGACGGACCCGGACGCGAAGAAGCCGCCGTCCACCGGCAACCTCTCGGACACCTCGGTCTTCGTCAAGTTCGCCAAGCCCATCACCAAGACGCTCAGCATCGGCTTCATGCTCGCCTACGAGCTCTCTCAGGCCACGCTCGTGCCCGATGCGGGCGGCGCGCCGATTCAATTCAAGACCTCGTACTTGCCCTCTGGGGGTTTCGGGCTGCACTGGCACCCCGGCAACTCTCCAAGCGACCATTGGCAAGTAGGCGCGCGCGTGATCATGAATCACGACAACGAGACTCGCACTCAGGGCACTACGAGCACCGAGGGGTTCTTGCGCTCGTACGAATATCGGCTCGGCGTCGCCTACTCGCCAATCAAGGGCACGCTGTTCGACGTAGGCGTCGCCGTACTCGATCGCTCGAACACGCTCGAGCACAGGATGACCTTCGGCAAAGCGGCGCCCGCGGTGCACCCCACGATAGGGGTGGAGCAGGCGCTCGTCCCCAAGCGGGTGTGGGCGCGCGCGGGCCTCGACGCGTTCGACGGTCTGCTCGATGTCAACGAGACCACGTGGACCACTGGAGTGAGCCTCGCGCTCGGCGTGTTCAAGCTGGATCTCGCGTATCTCTACAACCTCGGAGCGGCGCGAACCTACAACGACACGGCGGACGTGTTCGGCAAGCGAAATACCAGCCTCATCGGCACGCTCAACTTCGACTACGAGAGGGCGCTCCGAAACAAGTAGCGGCCGTGGGGTCGATGCCCCAAAGTGTCGACATGCGATCGCTCCTCCTCTGTGCGGCGCTCTGCGCGTGCGGGAGCGCCAACGATGTGGGTGATGGAGGTGAGCCGTTGGACGCCGGGCGACACGACTCCAATGTCGCAACTGACGGCTCGCGAGGTTTGGACGCCGACTCGTTCGACTCTGGCGTGGACCCCGACTCGAGCGACGCCGCGCCGGCTCCACACCTCCAGACGGTGTTCATCATCTTGATGGAGAACCACAGCTGGTCGACGATCTCGGGGTCCAGCAATGCCAACTACATCAACAACACGCTCGTGCCGATGGGTGGGCATGCCACCGCGTACAACACGCCCAAGGGCAACCACCCGAGCGAGCCCAACTACATCTGGCTCGAGGCAGGCGACAATCTAGGTATCACCGATGACGGCGATCCGTCTGCCAACCATCAATCGACGACTGACCACTTGGTGACCCAACTACAGACCGCGAACATCTCCTGGCGAGTGTACCCAGAGGGCATGTCTGGCGCGGACTGTCCGCTCACGGGGAGCGGCGCATACGCCCCGAAACACGTGCCGCAGCTCTACTTCGACGACGTCACCAACACCAACGACAGCAAGTCGAAGAACTGCATCGCGCACGTCAAGTCGTACACGACCTTTCACAACGACCTGACTGCCAACTTGGTGGCGAGATACAACTTCATCGTCCCCAATCTATGCAATGACATGCACGGCCTCTCGCTCTCTTGCGGCCTCCAGAATTTTGGGGAGATCGGCGCTGGCGACGCGTGGCTGCAGGCTGAAGTGCCGAAGATCCTCGCGTCCAACGCTTACAAGAACAACGGTGTCCTCTTCATATTGTGGGACGAAGGCGACGAGTCGATCTTCGGCACCGCTAGCGACGGTCCGATCCCCATGTTGGTGATCTCGCCCTTGGCCAAGAAGGGTTACTCTAGCCCGACGGTCTTCACGCACAGCTCGATGCTGCGAACGCTGCAAGAGATCTTCGGCGTCTCTCCGTTCTTACGAGACGCAAAGAGCGCGACGGACTTGTCCGAGTTCTTCACGACGTTCCCGTGAGAGCGATCGCCTTCTCTCGAACCATCAAGCGCGCTGCGCGTGGAATGATACCTGGTGACCCTTGTTGCAGGCGTGCAAGTAGTAGATGAACCAGTCGTCCGCCGACAAGAGCTGACCGAGGAACGACATCGGCTCTTTGCACTTGGTGCACTCGAGGTCCTCCTCTGGCTCATTCCCGGCGACCGGGACTCCATAGAGTTTGTCTATGAAGCCATTTTTGTGGGCCTTCTGCTGTCGCGCCTCGTTGTCATAGTCTTCGATCGCTTCGGGATCGTCGGCTCCTGCTTTGAAGGTAATCCCATACGCGAAGCGTAGCGGATCGTTCGCCACCGATGACTTGTTGCCTCCAGGACGTTTGGCCAACTGCGCCTTCAGGGGTTTGCTTCGCAGCGCGGCGTAGTTGCCCTTGGATCCCAATTCATAAAACTCACAGTCGCCCTCGTTGTGACACGCGAACAATTGTAGACATGTAGCCTTGCCGAGCTTGGCCTTGCCGCCGCACCCCTCGCCTCGTAGTTGGACGATGAAATGCAATGGCTCCTCGCAATGACCGCATAGTGGCCACGGCTCGTCTTCACCCCATTGATTGGGCTCGCCACCGAGCCGATCGCGCACCTTGCTGTCGGTCTTTGGGAGCTTGGCGAGGACCATCTTCCAGTGCGGAACGCTCATCGCCCGAGGATCGCCAAGAACCTCTTGGGTTGCAAGAGCCGGCCAGCGCTAGTCACAGACCGTTGGTGAAGAGATCGCTCAAGTCAGGCTGATTCGCGGCGTCATTCAAGAAAGTCTTGATGCCGAAGACTGTCTCGACGGTGCGCACCATGCTCGAGTGGAAGTATGAAATCTTGTTCGAATACCCGGCTCCTTTGCCGAGCGGGGACACGACGATCATCCCAATCGGAAACTCGCCGCCTTCGCTCTCGTCCCAGGTGATGAAGATGGCGCCGCCATCCGTGTAGGCTTTGGAGGCCATGATCGCAGGCACCGCGGTGGACAGCCAAGTGTCGCCTGTCTTGATCGTGTCCGCCGCACAGCCAGGCCCACCGTGCATGTCATTGCATAGATTGGGTGTGATGAAATTGTATCGAGCGACTTTGTCCTGCGCGAGATCCGTCGTGAGTTGCGTATAGGGAAATACGTTGCTCACACACTCAGGTGCGTCCACCGTGGGTGGGTTGCCGACGATGTCATCGAAGAACAGAGCGCCGAGGTGCTTGGGCGCATAGTTGCCAATGGACGTGATGGGGCATTGTCCCGCAGTGCTGCCCTCTTCATAGGCGTGCCAGGAGACACCTGCGCTCTTGAGCTGCTTGGTGAGGTGGTCCTTGCCGACGATGAGGTGAGAGGCGCTCGGCTCGGCGTCTGTGGTGATGGCAAGGTTGTCCCCAGCTTCGAGCCAAACATAGTTGGGCTCCGAGGGGTGGATCTTCTTGGGATTGTCGAAGTAGCTCTCCGCGTGCGCGGCTACCGGCAATAGTGTGTTGTTGATGTAGGGCGCAGACCCGCTGCCTTTGATGTCACTCCAGTTGTGGTTCTCCATCAGGATCAAGAAGATCGTCTTGATGTGCGGAGTCTGAGATTGAGGCGCGTCTGTGTCGGATCCGCCGTCCATAGGGCCGGGGTTGGTCGTACCGGAGGAATCGCTGCACGCCGCAAGACACAACACAATGGCGCTCAATCGCTTCATGCTGTCCGCACTACCACACCTGCACGCGGAGCGCGCTCACGGCGGCGACCGCGACCGTCACCGCGAGGATGCCGATCAGAGTGATACGCCGCTGCCACACGATTCGAGTCGCGAGGCGCAATGGATCCATGTCATGGGTCGCGAAGAGAATGACTGGGAACGTTCCCTCCGAGACGAGCCTCAGCGGCGGTGCTCCCTTCTTGGTGTAGTTCACATAGCGTCCGCACGCCGCGATCTTGCCGCCGACTGGGATCCATCTCGACACGCTGTGGCGAAACACCATCGTTTCATGACGCTCCTCTTCGGAAGAGGCCCACATACATTCGCTTGGATCGACCGAGATAGCTGCTTCACTCGTGTCGATCACGAAGGTGCCATTGCCGAAGAACTTCGCGCTGGTCTCATTGCCCTGCCTCGTCTCGAACTCCGTGACGACGCCGATCGCTGCCTGCCTGCCTGCGACCTGAACTGGCGTGGGATCGGACACGACGCCGGTGCACGTACCCGACTTGCCGCTCGCTTCCGAGATCGCGACGCGCGGTGCGCCGATCATGCGAGCGTAGAGCAAGTAGGTGTGTGAGCGCCACCTTAGGATCATGAAGAACCACCCTATGAGGAACACGAACGTGACGATGAGAAAGGCGGTCGGCGCTGGCGACGTGCTCTCCGAGTACCAACCGAGCATCATCTCTGGCGTGGCGAACAAGAAGACTCCAATCGTGAAGTTTACCCCGCTCATCTCTCTCGTGGATTTTTCGCGATTGAAGAAATCTGGCGCCTCGCGCGTCGGGCGAAACACGAACGCGACGACCGCCCAGCAGACCGCCATGAGCTCGATGCTCCAGACCTCATTTGCGTGCGCGTTCGCGATCCATAGGACGTGCGCGGCGATGATAGCGACGCCGATGCCGATTGGGGTCCACGCTGCGGGGAGTGGGCGTGTGGGATCCTTGGAGCGCGCGTCCTTGTCAGGCTGCGCCGGCTTCGTCACTAGCTCGCGCTTCGCCTCTGATTTGAGATCGGCGATGGCGACCGTCATCGCGCGTATCTCGTTTGCGTCGTCGAAGGCGATCATCTCGGCGACCATTCGCGACGGGCGCTTCACCGCAGCTGTCCGCAGCGTGCCAGTGGCTTCATCGAACGCCTCCTCGAAGACGGTCCCATACACCTCGATCCGATCACCGTCTTCGATCGTGACGACGTGAAGCTCGACTGAAGAGAACGGCGCGACCTCGTTTCTCGCCAGCCCGGACGCCTCCGGCATGTCGCGCAGCTCGCTCCACGCTCCGCGGAGAACCTTCGCGGGGGCGCCGAATAGCCTCAATCGCTCCTTCGGCGCTTCGACCACGACAGTCCCTCCGTCGACCATGTCGAGATCGAACTCGCCCACGTCCACGGCGCCAATCGTCTTGTCTCCTTCTACGAGCGTCGTGCGTCGAAAGGGCGTCCGACCCTCCGCGACGACTCGAGCTTTGCCGCGGATCCTGAGCGTCTCTTGCATCAGTTAGTCCTTGTCGTGCTCCCAGAGTAGGTGAGCGTCAGTGACAGCTCCGGTGAGTTGCCGGCAATCATGCAAGGCGGCGGAGTCATCATCATAAACGATGAGCACTGGGAGCGAGCGATCAACCTTCACCAGATCGGCGTGTGCGAGGCCTGGCACGTGGTCGATCCAAGTGCCGAGGTTCACATAGTGCTTGGTGGCGTCGAGCTCGTGAGTATGGCCCATCACGATCACCTTCAGCGATTTGTCGCGCAACAACCGACGCGCTTGCTCGCGCGTGGTCGCCGATAGGTTGGTGTCATCTCTGAGCGCGTCGCGAATCGAGTCTGGCGTGAGCAGAAAACGGAACAGCCGAGTCGCCAACCAAACGCGCACCTTGTCGAACCCGGTGAAATAGCCATTGGCGTAGAGGAGCTGGACGAACGCCAACAGCAGAGTCTTTGCGTCATCGCCCCAATGAAGCTCGATCCCCGCGACGATGTTCTCTTCTGGGCGCACGGCGGGGACGGCTTGCGCCACCTTGGAGAGCCTCTTGCCATCGTGCTGTTTCATGGCCGGAATAATCGCGTGATAGACCGCTGCGGTGATCACCGATCCAGAGTTGCGCCAACCGTCACGTGTGGTGTTGGCGGAGTCATACTCGTTGCCATGACAAGAGAAGAAGTAACTGCCCAACTCATAGGTGACTTGCATCCCGAGATCTGCGACGTCCACGTGGAGCCTGTCGGCGAGCGCCCTCTTGCCTGAGTCCGAGCTCAGCGCCCAATCATGGTTGCCGGGGATCAACCGCAGTCGTTTCGCGGAGGCCAACTTGGACAGCGCGGAGAAGAAGTCTGGGAACGTCTCGGCGAGCGCACCGATCTGAGTCTCTACCTGGTCATGAATTGGCGCACTGGGAGCTGGCTGATGAATGGCTTGGAAGAACTCTGCGAGGCCGAACGATGGCGGGGTCATCCCCGTGAGATCGAAGACGTCACCAGCCAACAAGAGCGTCGCGCCGGTCGCGTGCGCCTCCTCTGCCACACGACGGAACGTCGCCTCTTTGTCGCGAGTGAAGAGATACGGCTCGATCGGAGCCTGCAAATGCAGATCGCTCAGCGCATAAATGAGCGGGCGGCGAGACATTGGTAGAGACTCGCACCTCTGCGATAGAGTTGCCAAGCATGGTCGCAGGAGACGTCTCGGACCTCATGGGTCACCTGTTCAGCGGGCGCGCGGCGGACGTGACTCTCGTGTTGGGGAACGGCGAGGTGCTCGCAGGTGAAGTGGTCCGTGTCTCGTTGAGCCGTCCCCGCAGCGTCACGATCACCACGCCCTCGGCCAACCAGGTTGTGGTAGCCCCCGGCGATATCATCTGGGCGAGAGCGCGCGCAAAGGACGGCTCGGTGGCGAGCTTCGGCACTCCAGAAGAGGAGCTGCTCATCGTGCTCACCGAGTGGCTCGAGCACGCGACCACCGAAGAGGCGACGAGGCTCTCCACCGCGATCCGAGTGGTGCGTGAGCGGGTCGTTGAGGAGAAAGCACAGCCAATTTCACGGTGATCAAGGAGAACGTCGCAGTTTTCTTGGCCCATGTTCGCGGGGTGTGATCATTG
>JANYHY010000619.1 GCA_025362165.1 Myxococcales bacterium
CGAGGAAACGGATGTCGTCCTCCTCGTTGAGGAAGATGTTCACGAAGCGACGCACGCCCTTGTCGTCGAGCAAACGATCGCGCAGGCCTGGATGCTTCTTCTCGAGGTCATCGATCAGCTCGGCGAGCGTGGTGCCGGAGCCAGAGACCTCCTCCTTGCCTGCGGTGAGAGTGCGGAGCGGTGCGGGGATGCGAACGATGGTGTCCATGACGTGCCCTCTCAATGGTGCGCAGAGCTGCGCGACGTAGCGAGACTCTTCGATGCCGCTGATGCTCCTCGCGTCGCCGCAGAGCGCACAGCTCCGTCGGCGAGCGATGCATCGACTGCGTAGCACACCTGTCGAGCCGTCGAAGGTCGCTAGCGTGCCCTGTCCGCGCCCCTCTAACGATCGGAGCGCGAGGTCCGCCATGATCGCGCCGACCACGCCCACCATCGGCCCGATCACACCGGCCTCGTTGCAGCCCTCTTGCGCGCCCGCGGGGAGGTCCTCGAACAAGCATCGATAGCAAGGGCCGCCGCTCGCGCCGACCGAGAGCGCGGTGCCGTGCCACCGCACTGCCGCGCCGTGAACGATCGGGGTCGACTGCAACATGCACGCATCTGCGGCGAGAAATTTGGTCGCGAAGTTGTCGCTGCCCTCGATGACCAGATCGTAGGACGACACGAGCGAGAGCGCGTTCTCTGGCAACAGGCGACCGTGCCGTTCCACCTCCATCTTGGGCGCGAGCGCGCGGAGGACTCGCTCGGCTTCTTCCACCTTCGGTGCGCCGACGGACGACTCGCCGTAGAGGATCTGCCGATGCAGGTTGGAGATGTCGACGTCGTCATCATCCGCGATGCCGAGCGTGCCGACTCCAGCGCGTGCCAACGCGATGGACGCGGGGCAGCCGAGGCCGCCCATGCCGACGACGAGGACACGCGCTCGAAGTCTCGCGGTCATGACTCTTTTGAGAAGAACTTTTCGGCGCTGAAGTAGCGCTCGCCAGTGTCCGGCAGGATCGCGACGACGTCTCGCGTGGGTTCGAGATCGCGCGCGAACTCATGGGCGATGAAGGCTGCGGCACCCGCGCTCGTCCCGACAAGGATACCAGCTTTTTTCGCCAACAGAAGCTTGGTCTCCCACGCGTCTTCATCGCGGACCACGTGAACTTCAGAGACCACGTCAGCGTCGTAGACGCTTGGGACGAACCCAGCGCCGAGGCCCTGAATGCGGCTTCTGCCACTTTCGTTTCGAGAGATCGTCGCGCTCGCTGCGGGCTCCACTCCAACGACGCGCGTGGCCGCCTTGGCGACGCGGAGGGCGCGACCGATCCCGCTCGCGGTCGCTCCAGTCCCTATGCCGGCGACGATGATGTGGACGTCGGGTAGCAAGGCGAGAATCTCACGGGCGGTGCTCTCGTGCGCGCGAACGCTTGCGTCGTTGTCGTACTGCCGCAAGAAGAGAGCGCCTGGTGTCCGAGACGCGATCGCTTCGGCCTCGGCGATCGCGCCTCTCATCCCGCGCTCGTGCGGCGTGAGCACGACCTTCGCGCCACACGCGTTGATCGCTTGCCGCGCCTCGAGGCTCGTGCTCTCGGGCATCGTCACGATGAGATCGCGACCGAGCCGCCTGCACGCCATCGCGAGCGCGACACCCATGTCGCCCGAGGTCGCCTCGACGATCGTGCCCGCTCGGGCGCCCTCAAGCATCGCAGCCGCAGCGCGATCGGCGATCGACCCCGATGGATTTTGGCTCTCCAGCTTGCCCCAGACCCTCGCCCCGCCACGTTCGAGCACGCGCAAACGCAGCAAATCGGTGCCGCCGATCAAATCGGCCATGCTCCTAGCGACGACCATCTTGAGTGCGGGACGATAGCAGACCACACTCCGTCCAGCATGGCCCTGTCGGACGAAGCCAAGGCGCTGCACGCGCGACACCCCGCGATCGATCTGCATGCGGACACGCTGATGTGGGCGCGTTGGGTGGGGTACGACTTGAAGCGCAGACACAACCCCCCTTTGTACAAAGGCGCGCTCGCGGGTCACGTCGACATGCCGCGGATGCGTGAGGGCGGTATGGGCGCGCAGTTCTTCGGGCTCGTGTCGCTTCCTTTCTTGGGCAAGACACGCGGACTCGCGGCGACGATCGATCAGCAGATCGATGCGCTCGACGCGACGCTCGGCGCCACCAACGAGTTGGTCCTCGCCAAGACGCGCGCTGACGTGGAAGACGCAAACAAGCGCGGCGTGCTCGCGGCGTTGTTGGGCATCGAAGGCGCGCACTCGCTCGAGGGAGACGTCAACCGTCTCGAGGCGTTCGCCAAGCGCGGCGTTCGTTACCTTGGCTTGTTGCACTTTAGCTCGAACGACGCAGGCTTTCCCGCCTACGGCCGCGGGCGCCGTGACCACGAGGGCCTGACGCGCTTCGGACGTGAGCTCGTGGCCAAGTGCGAGTCGCTTGGCGTCATCGTTGACTTGTCACACATCAACAAGCGCGGCTTCCTCGACGCTTGCGCGGCCGCGACGCGTCCCCCGATCGTGAGCCACACCGGCGTGCTCGGCGCGTACGAGCATTGGCGGAACATCGACGACGAGCAGCTCCGAGCGGTCGCGAACGCTGGAGGCTGCGTGGGCGTGATGTTCTGTCCGAAATATTTGGGCGGCGACGGCCTAGATCCCGTGGTCAAGCACCTCAAGCACATCGTCGACGTCTGCGGCGAAGACGCGCCAGCCCTCGGCAGCGACTGGGACGGCTTCATCGTACCGAGCGCAGGCCTCGCAGATCCAACCGGCCTCCCCGCGTTGACCGGAGCGATGCTAGAGGCCGGCATGACCGAGCAAACCATCGGCAAGATCCTGCGCGACAACGTCCTGCGCGTCTTGCACGACACCTAGGCCCGCCCGAAGCCGCACTCCTTCAGCGCACGTCGATCGCGTCGATGAGCAACCCGCGGCGGGTGAGGCGGTCGTGGATGCGTGTGCGCCACTCGGCGGCGTTTGCGTGTGCTGGGGCGTCGAGCTCCACTCGCACTCGGCCGTCGTCGGCGTGAATGGTCAGCGTCGCGCCCGCTAGCGCTCCTGCGCCGAGCTCCATCCGAACGGTGCCACGACGACCATCTCCCGACCACGCGACCTTTCGCACGAGGGCTGGGAGCAAGTCCTCCAACGAGGTTCGCGCGACCCCGATGGGCGAGCTTGGATCGATCGGCGCGCTCTGCATGGCCGGCGCGTTCGGAGTCGTCACGGTTGGTGGAGGCGCGCTCTGTGCGCTCCATCGGGTCATCGGATCAAGCGGGTCTTCGTCGCGAGGCTCACGCTGCGTGCGGTCGTGTCCTTGCTTGGAGGTCTCTGGTTCGTGTTGCTGAAGTGTGTCTACGCGCGTCGACGATTTGGCCGGCATCGGCAGCGACTGCGCCGATGACTGAAGCCGAACCTCGAAGCGCTTCTGCTGGGGAGCGAGCGCCTTCGTGCAGGCGCGCGGTCGATGTGTGACGGGAGCCGGCGTCACGTGCGCGTGTCCTCGAACCGGCGGAGTCGTCATCGGCATCCCATCGATCACACGAGACAAAAGTTGCGTGCCTGGGTGCGTCCTTGACGGGCCAGGTTGCTCAGGTACCCTAAAAAAAGAGGGGGAAACGCCGCTAGCGCGCAGTTTCCCGTTCAGTCGATGGAGAGAGGTCCACTGGGGTTGTTCATAGGGGGGCTCGTTGCGGCGGCGATCGGATCGCTGTTCTCTGGGGCGGACGTCGCGTTGCAAGCTCTCCCAGAAGCGCGCCTACAGTCGCTCTCGGAGGACCCGACCTTCGAGCGCTACCTCGCGGATCGCCAACGAGTCGTGTCTCGTTGGCTCGTGTGTCGCGTCATCGCGATCGCGATCGCGGGAGCGCTGTACGCGGATGCGGCGCGCAACCTCGGCCTCACGTCGGGCCTCTTGGTCGCAGTGTTGGGCGCGGTGGTGACGTATGGCGCGTTCGCCGAGGTCACGGGCGCGATCGCGCGGGTTCGACCGGAGACCACAGGCGCTCTGGCCTTGCGCGTGCTGCGACTCGTCGAGTGGGTCGTCATCCCGCTCGCCGCGCCGCTCGCCGCGCTCGGCCGCGTCGTGCTCAAGCGAGTGCCCGACGAGCCGCCGCGGAGCCAACGCATCACCGAGACCGAGGTCGAGTGGATGGTGAATCAAGGCGAGCAGGCAGGCGCCATCGGTGGCGAGCCAGCGGAGATCATCCGCAACGCCCTCGACCTCGGCACGACCCTCGCGCGCGAGGTCATGGTCCCGCGACGGAAGATCTGCACGATTGACGCAGGCAACTCGATCGAGACCGCGCTCGACATCGTCGCCGCCGAAGGTCACTCGCGTTATCCGGTCCATCAAGGATCGATCGATCAGATCATCGGCCTCTTGTACGCGAAGGACATCTTCCGCGTGGTGCGCGAGAAGCGGGCGGACCAGAAGCTCGAGAGCATCGTGCGCACCGGCGTGCTGTTCGTGACCGAGACCCAGCTCGTCGCGCCGATCCTGCGTGAAATGCGGGCCAAACGCCTCCACATGGCGATCGTGACGGACGAGTTCGGCGGCACCAGTGGCATCATCACTCTCGAGGACATCATCGAAGAGATCGTGGGCGACATCCGCGATGAACACGACACGGAAGCTCAAATCGAGGAGACGCCCGAGGGCCGCGTGCTCGCCGACGCGTCGGTGTCGCTCGCGGAGCTCTCAGCACACCTCAAGCGCGAGATCCCCGCCGACGGCGACTTCGAGTCGCTCGGTGGACTCCTCGTGCACCGCGCGGGCAGGGTCCCAGAGGTCGGCGCGACGTTGGAGCTCGATGGCATCACCTTCATCGTGCGAGAGGCAGACGAGACGCGAGTGGTGAAGGTCGAGATCGTTCGGCCCGCCGCATGAGAGTCCCGTCGCCGCTGCCCGCGACGCTCAAGTACGTCGGTCCGCCTGGAGCGCGCGCAGCTCCGTTCGGTCTCGCGTTCGCCGATGACGCGACCGATCTAGTGATCGCGCTGAACACGTCCGAGCTCGACGCGATCGCCGCGGAGCTCCCTGCTCCAGAGTCGCTGACGCCCAACGCTCTCGTCGTGCTGTTGCCAGCTGCGACGAACGTCGGCTTGCGCGCGCTGTTCTCTTCCACCAAGGCCGCGTCACGTGCAGCGCGATCGGCAGCCCTCCTCGCGCGCGGGTACGTAGCTCTGGGCGCGTGCGTGGACCCTCACACGAAGTTGGACCTCGTGTGGGGTCGCTGCACCTAGACCGCGATCAGATCTTCTCGAGGCCCTTCGTGAGCCGCTCTGCGAGCTCCTTGAGCCCCGGCTTCTTGTCTTCAGCGACGGTGCCCTCTGGCGCCGGTCCTTCGCCGTTGATCTCGGTGAGGATGTCGTTCAGCTTGAATCCAAGCTGAGCGGCCTGCGATTTCGTGTCCGCAGGGCACACCGCGTCGAAGCTCGTCGGCGAGACATAAACCGCCGCCGGTTGATCGAGGTTGCCGCTCTTGTACTTCGGCACGCCGACGTTCGCGCCTTGGAACGTCGCTTTGTAGTCGTCCTTGATCGTGGGCCAGTCACCCGTGAACGAGATCGCCGGGTTCAATGGCGCGATGTTGCCGACGTAGTTTCCAGCGCCGTCTTTTCCGGACGGGCCTCCGAGCAAGACGATGTGCGCGATCGCGTGCGTTCCCGACTGGCTCGCGGCGAGCTGATCCGTGAGCGGCTTCTTGAGCTTGGTGAGCAGGTTCTTGAGCGCGTTCTTGTGATCGTTGAGCGCCGCGACACCGGCGACAAAGGTGAAGAGGTCCTTGGAGACGTCTTGCGACATCCCCTTGAAGCGCCTGCCCGCGAGCTTGGTGCCGTCGAAGTCGACGATGAGCGCGCCGAGATCCGTGTCGAGCTTGTCAGGGAACTTTCGATCCTTCGGATCTTTCGCCGTGAGCATGCCCTTGCCTTCGTCGACCTTCTTGGCGATTGCGTCGAGCTGGGTCTTTGACTTCTCGATGTCAGCCTTGATGTCGTGCGCGTCACTCTTCGACTGCGTGAGATCTTGGCTTTGTTGAGAGGCACCTCCGCCGACGTAGCCAACACCTGCGAAGATGATGGAGGCGATCGCCGCGACGACGAAGCCGCGATTTCGCGACTTCTTCACGGCCTCTTGCACCACCATGTCATCGATCTCGATGCGCTGAGGCTGCTGAGGAGGGGCGTGACGCACGGGCTCTGCCTTGGGCGCCATGGCAGCGGCGAGCGGGTTCGACGGGTCGAGCGCAGGCGCAGGTCCGACCTTGATGCCCGGAGGTATGGGCAGACCTCCGCCGGCCGCGGGCGCAGGCAATCCCGCCCCTTGGGGGACTGGCACTCCGCCCGTGGGTGGAGGCGCTGGTGTGGCTCCAGGATCCTTCTTTCCGAGGCGTGCTTTTAGATCGATCTTCGGCTTCTTGTCTTCGGCCATCCGAGCTTCCTCACCATTCGACTACGTTCGGGTCCTGCGCGTTGGGCGTCCGTTGATGCTCTGCCGCACGTTCGCGCGTGCATCGCGAGACGATAGTTACCTCGCACCTTCCATGTCAACGCGATGAACCTCGTCACCGCGAATACTGTCCGTGTCTCACCTCCGAAAACTTGGCGAGCCACACACACACACCTACACTTTGAAACCTGTTCGGAGGTCTTCATGGATGACGTCGTTCTCAATCGCCGTGAGCAGTCGCGCGCCGTAATCGCCACACCGATCTGGCTCAACAAGTACATCGAAGGTTTCCCCTACCTCGTGGAGCTCGTCGACATCTCTGCCGACGGTATGCGGATCCGAACGACCCTCGAGCCCACCGTTGACGTACAATCCTTCTCCGTCGAGCTCGGGATCCCGGGCATGGCGAATCGGATCTGGTTATGGGCCAAGCGTGTGAGACGAGACGGCAAGTTCGAGGCGCTCAAGTTCATGGGCACCGAGCTGCTGGATCGCGCGTACTTGTCGCAGCTCGCGCGTTGGCACTCGCAAGTGATCGTCCGACGGGACGATCACTGAGGCAGGTTCTGTCCAAGAGGCTCGCTTTAGCGAGCCTGCTTGGACTCGCAAGCCTGATTTCAGCCGGGTTCGTCGGCTGTCACGACAACGACGAGGTCGCGTCGCAGGCCAGCGCCGACGATGACAAGAGACGTGACGCTGATGCGCTCGGCTTGGTTTTGGAGGCCGACGACGTGCTGGATCGACTCCTGAAGCAGGCTGATGACCTTTCCTCGAAGGGCAGCGACAGCGCCGCCGCCGCGCTCCTCGATGACAAGGCACAGAGCGCTGCCAACGACGCGCTCTCCCGTGCACAAGCGCTCGAACCGAAGACGGCGTGGGGCAAGGATCACAAGGATCGCTTGGTGAAGCTCATCGGCGATCGAAAGGCGGAGGTCCCGCGCTATGCGGCAGCGCTGCGTTCGGGAGACGTGGAGGCCCGCCTCGACGTGCTGCAGAAGCAGGTCGACCAAGAGAAGCGCGCGCTCGATCTCGCGAGCGAGGTCCGCGCGGCCAAGGGTGGGTAGATGCCTTCGGTGTTGGTGATCGACAACTACGACTCGTTCACGTTCAACCTCGTTCAATACCTGGGCGAGCTCGGCGCTGACGTCACTGTGGTGTTGAACGACCGCATCGACGTCGCAGGCATCGAAGCCGCCCGACCCGACGGCCTCTTGATCTCACCGGGGCCGTGCACCCCGCGAGAAGCGGGCGTTTCAGTGGCTTCCATTCAAAAGCTTTCTGGCCTCATCCCGATCTTCGGCGTGTGCCTCGGCCATCAGGCGATCGGCGCCGCGTTCGGCGGTGAGGTCGTGCGCGCGGACCGCCTCATGCACGGCAAGACCTCACCCATCTTGCACGACGGTCACGGTATCTTCGCGGGCCTCCCCTCCCCCTTCGAGGCGACGCGCTATCACTCGCTGGTCGTAGCGCGCGAGACGCTGCCCATTTGCCTCAAAATCACGGCCTGGACAGCGGAGGGTGAGATCATGGCGCTCCGCCACGAGACCCACGACGTGGTGGGCGTGCAGTTCCACCCCGAGAGCATTCTCACGACACACGGCAAGCAGCTCGTCAGCAACTGGGTGGCGACGCTGTGACCCTCGCGTTCACCGAGGCGCTCAGCCGACTTCTCTCGTCTCGCTCCTCCGAGCCGGGCCTCGTTCGTGATTCGTTTGACGAGATTTTGTGCGGACGCTGGACTCCTGTGCAAGTCGGGGCCTTTGCGGCGGTGCTCCGGTCCAGAGGCGAGAGCGCCGATGAGCTCACCGAGGCCGCGCGTGCGCTGCGCAGCGCCATGACCCCGGTGGAGCATGGGCTTGCGAACCCCGTGATCGACACATGCGGCACCGGCGGCGACGGCGCGGGCACGCTCAATGTCTCCACCGCTGCTGCGATCATCGTGGCCGCGTGCCGGGTCCACGTCGCCAAGCACGGCAACCGGTCGATCTCGAGCCGCTCGGGCAGCGCGGATGTCGTCCAGGCGCTCGGGATACCGCTGGAGATCGGTGCGACGCGACAGGCTGAAATCCTGCGTGAAGCGAGGATCGCCTTCTTGTTCGCGCCCTCCCATCACCCTGCGCTCAAGCACGCAGCGCAGGCGCGACGTGAGCTTGGCGTACGGACGATCTTCAACGCCCTCGGCCCTGTCTGCAACCCAGGACGCGCGACCCACCAGTTGATCGGCGTCTACGACGACGCGCTCCGCCACGTGCTCGCCCACGTGCTCGCCAAGCTCGGATGCACGCGCGCGTGGGTCGTGCGCAGCGCCGATGGCTTGGACGAGCTGAGCCCCGCTGCGGAGACCTTCGTGAGCGAGGTGGTCGGTGATCGCGTCGTGGAGCGCGTCGTATCTCCAGAAGAATTTGGTTTCGCTCGAAGCGATTTGTCCGTCGTTGCCGGTGGGGACGCCGAGACCAACGCGCGCGCCATCATGGACGTCATCGAAGGAAGGCCCCACGTCGCCACGAACGCGATCTTCCTCAACGCGGCCGCGGCGCTCTTCATTGCGGGCGTCGGCGACACTCCGCGTGCGGCCGTTGAGGTAGCGCGCGAGTCCATCAAAACAGGCTCCGCAGGCGACACTCTTGAGAGATGGCGCGAGCTCGCGAACGCCAAGGAGAGTCCGTGACCGGCGTGCTCGAGAAGATCCTGGCGAGCAAGCGTGCAGAGGTCGCGCGCCTCGGTCCGCCGAACACGACACTGCCGCGACGTGGCGGCGTGGACGTTCGAGCTTCTCTTCGAACGAAAAACTCACTTGCGCTGATCCTCGAGATCAAAAAGCGAAGCCCAAGCGCTGGGCAGCTCTCCACGGCGCTCTCGGTCGGAGAGCGCGGCTGCGCGTACGCTCGCGGCGGCGCGGCGATGGTCAGCGTGCTTTGCGACGCGCCGTTCTTCGGAGGCTCTTGGGACGACCTCGCCGAGGCACGCGGCGCCCTCGATGCCGACGGCTTGTCGACGTCTCTCCTGGCCAAAGAGTTCATCCTCGATCCGAAGCAGCTCGATCACGCGCGCGCGTACGGGGCGGATGCCGTCTTGGTGATCGTGCGCATCGCACCAGACAGGGTCCGGACTCTCGTGGAAGAAGCCCTGAAGCGCGAGCTCGAGCCTCTCGTGGAGGTAGCGAACGAGGATGAGCTTCGCGCCGCGCTAGACGCAGGCGCGCGAGTGGTCGGCGTGAACGCGCGAGACCTCGACACGCTGGAGATGGATTCCGTGCGCGCGGCCCGCGTGCTCGCTGCGATTCCCGATGACGTCGTCGCCGTTCACCTCTCGGGCTTGCGTCGGCCCGAGGACGTCACCTCCCTCGCCGCCACTCGGGCGGACGCTGCGCTCATCGGCGAGGTGCTGATGCGCGAAGACGACCCGACCGATCTTTTGAAGCGAATGAAAGCCGCCGCCGATTTTTACCTGCCCGTGGGGGAGTGATACGATCAGAGAGTCGTGCAGCTCGACTCCGCCATCGACGCTTTCCTTGATCACTTGCGGGTCGAGCGCGCCCTCGCGAAGAGCTCGCTCGAGGCGTATGGGCATGATCTGGGGATGCTCCTGTCGCACGTCGGCGCTGATATGCGCCTTGAATCTCTGGGCGCCGACGAGATCGGCTCACTGTTGGCGATCAACGTCAAGCGCGGGATCGGGGCAAGGTCCAGCGCACGTCATCTCTCTGCGCTCCGAGGGTTCTTCAAGTTCTGCAAGCGTGAGCGGCTCATCGACAGCGACCCGACGGCGCTCGTGGACCGGCCGCGCCTGCAGAAGCGCTTGCCCCGCGTTCTTTCGTTTCAAGAGATCGAGCGGCTGCTGGCGGCGCCTGACCCGCTGACTCATCGTGGGGCTCGAGACGCCGCGATGATGCAGTTGATGTATGCGTCTGGCCTGCGCGTCTCGGAGCTCGTTGGGTTGCGCGTCGCAGATCTCGACACCCAGCGTGGGCTCGTCTCGGCGTTTGGCAAGGGAGGCAAGCGGCGGCTCGTGCCCGTCGGCGAAGTCGCGCTCCTCGCGCTGTCGCACTACTTGCGTTCGGTCAGGCCGCTCGTGCTGCGCGGCCGGGAGTGCAACGCGCTGTTCTCGTCGCCAAGCGCTCGACCTTTGACGCGTCAAGGGTTCTGGAAGCTCATCAAACGCTACGCACGCGCGGCCGGCATCATGACCCCACTCTCGCCGCACAAGCTGCGCCACTCGTTCGCGACTCACCTCCTCCAAGGCGGCGCAGATCTGCGCGCGGTGCAGGCGATGCTCGGCCACGCGGACCTCGGGACCACGGAGGTCTACACCCATGTCGCCGCGGACCACGTCCGCGCGGCCCACGCGAAGTCACACCCACGCGCCTGACCTCTCTCGCTCCGTGCTAACGTCGCGACGTGCGCGAGACATTCTCCGTTCACGAGCCGGACCCGTCGAGAGAGACGCCGTTGCTCGTCGAGATCCCGCACGCCGGGCTCGACGTACCTGCTGAGCTCTCTGGCAGGGTGCTCGCGACTGCGAGGTCGATCGCGCGGGACGCAGATCTCTACGTCGACGAGCTCTATCAAGACGCTCCGAGAGAGGGCGCCACGCTGATCGTGAGTCACGTGTCGCGGTACGTCGTTGATCTCAATCGAGGAGAGGTGGACATCGACAGCGAGTCCGTCGTCGGTGCGCGTCTGAATCCGAAGGCGCCGCGCGGCTTGATTTGGCGCCTCTCCACGGACGCGGAGGCTTGCTTG